>CAZYQB010000149.1:0-264 GCA_964649595.1 uncultured Oscillospiraceae bacterium
TCTCCCTGATGCACGCACCGGCTCACACCAGCCGCCGGCTCTCTGAGGGTGCTTCTGCAAGGATACTCGTCCCCGTCATGGCTTCCTATTATGCACACATTATACAGCCTGACGCAGGAAAGGTCAAATTAAGATTAGTAAATGTGTGCTATGGTCAATTACTTGATGAGCTGAATATGTCCCACATAAGGCAGAGCCTCCGCCTTGCCGCAGTAGACCTTCCCGCCGTAGCAGATCGTGATTGCCGCAATGGCGATCTTTGCG
>CAZYQB010000149.1:274-5558 GCA_964649595.1 uncultured Oscillospiraceae bacterium
AGCTTTCCGATCAGTGCGATCAGCCAGCCGATGATCGGAATCCAGCCGAGCAGGAAGGTGAGAATGCCGAAGGCGACGGATACGATCACATAGGCGATCAGACCGAGCAGCCCCTGATTGGCGCAGAAACGGTTGAGGGGAGAATGGGCATCGACGATGAGGGGAATGAAGAATACGAGATAGCCGAGGGCAGCAGGGATGTGATTTTTCTCGTAGTCGGCAGAGTCAAAATAGCGGCGGGTCATGTGAAAAACTTCCTTTCGTGGTTTGATGAGAAAATCGGTGCATCCGGTGGATGTGTTCGCATTATAGCACATTTTTCCATTAACTACAATAAACGCTGTATTAGAATTTGCTTACAACATCAAATCGATACTTCCACAAAGCCAATGGGTGTGCTATAATATGGTAACAAGCGTGGGAATATATATCTTGCGGCAATTTGACAGAAAGAACGACGGTGTTGCGAAATATGAGCAAAAACAGTTTTGAGATTGATGGCAGCTGGGTAGGTACGGCGATCGTATTGGGCATATGTCTTTCGATAGGACCGGTGGGTTGGCTGATCGGCTTTTTTGTGTTGCGAAACAAACTCAAGCAGTTTAAGCGCGGAAAAAATGAAGCGCAGCAGTTTAATAAGATCGGTGCTTCTCTTCTGGCAGCAGGACTGGGCATGATAGCATTCAGTCTGGTAAGCTTCGGACTGCCGGTCGCCTTTGCGGGCGGCGTGGTGCTGTGGTATGGAAAACGCGCAGCCGAGCGTGAAAAGCGATACAGAAAATATATGGCGATCATTGCCGACAGGGATTATATGCCCATTCGGGAGATTGCTCGCACTGCTGCAGTACCGGTCGATCAGGTTAAGGCAGAGCTTCAGAATATGATCGATCTGGGATATTTCGGAACGAGTGCCTATATTGATGCGCGCGAGCTGCGCATTGTGATCGACAACTGCGCAGCCGAAGAAAGTCAGTACCGCAAGCAACCGATCTACGTTGAGCCTGAAGTGGAATGGGCATACGAGTACCAGGCAGAAGCAGCACACCGAGAAGAAGAAATGCGTCGCGAACAGGAAGCAAAGCAGAAGGAACAGGCAAAGGCAGGACAAAAAGACGATTTCGGCAGCGATGAATTCGGGCAGTGGATTCGCTCTATTCGAGAGGTAAATGACCGCATCGACGATCAGGTGATCTCCGATAAGATCGACCGCATCGAAACGCTCACCCGTCGGATCTTTGAAATGGTGCGCACCCGTCCGGAAAAGGAAGGTCAGATCCGCAAATTCATGAACTACTATCTGCCCACTACGCTAAAGCTGCTCGATTCCTATGCGCTGCTTGAGGCGCAGGGTATCGAGGGCGAGAATATCAGCGCGGCAAAGCAGAAGATCGAAGGCATCATGGATACGCTCATTCAGGGCTTTGAAAAGCAACTGGATCTGCTGTTCTCGGCGCAGGCAATGGATATCAATTCCGATATTCAAGTGCTGGAAAACATGATGGCGGCGGATGGGCTCAAGGAGAATGAATTCAAGCTCAAAAAGTCGGCTTCCGCTGGAAAATAAAACTGAATGACAAACAAAGAAGAACCGTTTGCCCAAACAGCGCGTCGGCAAACGGTTCTTTTGTGTATTCACTGAAAGATATAGAGATTACAGTTCATATACCGCAATGTTGATCGTTTCCGGATCAATGGGGCGGTGGAATACTACGCGCATCTTATAAGCATCGCGGATGGTCTCGCTCAGAGTGACGATCTGCTCGCGGTGCGGCTCGGTGCCTGTAAATACGGTGTAGTAGTTTGCGCCGTCAAAGGCTTCTATGCGGTATCTGCGGATATTGGTTCCGTTGAAGGCAACTGTGTTGAAGGGATAAATGCCGCCGAACTCCACTTCTACTTCCTTTTCGGAGTAATTGATGCGCGTGCTTGCACCTTTTGCAAGGTTTGTACTGCGGCGCACGCTCGTCTGCGCGGCGAAATGCGTTTCATCGATGTAATACAGACCGAAGAAGCGAATGAGGGGAATGTCCTTTGCATCGTAGATTACCAGACGGATCTCATCGGTTTCTATGGGTGCAAAATGCTTTGCCCACTTGTAGCCAATGCATTTGCCGTCGTACAGAGTGATCCATTCGCCGTCTACATTGCCTTCGATCCGGAAGCCGCGCACGCGGTGTCCAAGTTCGATGACCTCGGCAAGCTCGAACATATTGATCTTTTCTTTTCTGCGCAGCTTGAGTGTGACGACCGCGGAGGTCTGAGCAGGGGCGAAGAAGGAGTTTTCGTAGTCGTTGAGCATATTGACTGCATCATGGCCCTCATGCACAGGTACATCACAGCGTACGGAGGCATCCAGTGCGTAGTTCCAGCTCCGTGCGCGGGAGATGACGCGGTGCGCATCGATGGCGTTGTTTAGATCCTTGTCGCGTACCAGTCCGAAATGATCGGGTGGGAAGTTCAGCAGGAGATTACAGTTGCTGCCTACCGAATCAAGCCACATTCTGACCATCTGAGAAACCGATTTAACTTCGTTTTCTTGATCCTCATGGAAGAACCAGCCCGGGCGGGTGGAGGTGTCTACCTCTGCTACGCGGAATATTTCGCCGTCCGCAACGCCGCAGTTGAGTTCTCGACGGTTTTCGACTTCAAGCGAGGAGAAATGAACGGTGGAATAGCAGGGATCGCCCGCATAACCGGCTTCGTTGCCGACCCAGCGCATTTCTACATAAGGTGTTGCACCCATCGAGCCGAAGATTACGGCTTTGGGTTGAAGATTGCGCACCGTATGTGCCCACATTCCCCAGTCATAGGGCGTTTCCTTGCTGCCTGCGCCGTCCCACCAGACCTCGTGAATCTCGCCATAATTGGAAAGCAGTTCGGTCAGCTGCAGATTATAGAATTTGCTGTACTGCGTGCTTCCCCAATAGGGTGAATGGCGGTCCCACGGAGAAAGATATACGCCTGCTTTGATGCCGTATTCGCGGCAGGCATCGGTGAACTCGCGAATGATGTCGCCCTGTCCGTTTTTATAGGGACTGTTTTTGACGGAATGCTGTGTGTAGGCGCTTGGCCACGGGCAGAAAGCGTCGTGATGCTTGGCGGTGATGATGGCAAGGGTAAAGCCTGCGGCTTTGATGCCGCGAATCCACTGACGGCAGTCGCACTTTGTTGGATTGAATACCGATTCAGGTTCGGTGCCTTCGCCCCATTCCATGTTGGTAAAGGTGTTTACGCCGAAATGGAAGAAAGCTTTCTTTTCTAATTTGTAGTGCTCCATCTGACGTGCGGAAGGGATGACTCCGTAGGGCTTGAGGAAATCCATGTACAGCAGCCTCCTTTGTAAAAAATAGGTGAGACGTTAATCGGGCAATACGATATCGAGCAGTTCACTGGGGTGATCGATAATGCTCTCGGCGCCTGCCATCTCCAGCACCATTCTGGAACGAAATCCCCACGTTACGCCTACGCAGAATAGGTTTGCATTGTGTGCGGTTTCTACATCGGTGTCGGAATCGCCCACATACAGCGCCTCTCGTGCGCTGCATCCCAGCAGAGACAGTGCCTTGTTTACGCCGTCCGGACAGGGTTTTTTTGAAATGCCGTTGCCTTCGCCGATACTGACGGAAATCAGATCGCTAAAATGCAGCTGACAGATGGCGCGTGTAGCGGCATCATATTTGTTGGAGACGACCGCGCAGCCGATGCCCTTATCGCGCAGTACGCGCAGCATATCCATAATTCCCTCATAGGGTGCGGTGTGATCGTTGAGGTGAATGTTGTAGTCTGCCTGAAACAGCTTGAGACATTTATCCACAACCTCAACAGGTGCATCCAGCCCGACAAGGCGATTGCACAGAAGGCGCGCGCCGTTTCCGATAAAAGAACGGATTTCCTCGGTGGTACGAGTAGGCAGACCCATCTGTTCAAGGGTGCGGTTACAGCTTGCGGCGAGGTCGGTCAGAGTGTTGAGAAGCGTGCCGTCTAAGTCGAATACAACGGCTTTGATGCTCATGGATGTATCGTTCCTTTCAATTTAAGCTCGGTAAATCAGCTATTATTATACACCGCAGCGACCAGGTGTGCAACAGCGTTTTTTTGATCGATCTCAATGTGCAAAATGTTTTCAATTACTAAACTTCCGCACACATAAAACGACGATAAAGTGTGCTGAAAACAAACAAACATCGGCGGGCAGGCGACCGACATATTCCGACAGGTATGAAAAATGCCGAAAATCAAAGAATTATCGCGTTAAATTTAGTATTTACAGGGCGAATGGCATATGGACGGATTGACATTCCATACGGAAGGTGGTTTAATATAAAGCGTTTGCAGGTTTAGTAAAATTAAACTCGCTGAGGCGTTTGGCAAAGGGCGTCCGGCAGTGCTTTTTTCGGCGCTTGAATGGTGCTTGGATGAGGAAGGTGAGAAGATATGGAGATCGGTGAGAAGATCCGCAGACTCAGATTGCAGCGAGGACTTACGCAGGAGGAGTTGGCGGACCGGTGCGAGCTGTCAAAGGGCTTTATATCCCTGCTCGAACGAGATCTGACGTCGCCCTCCATTGCGACGCTCATGGACATCCTCGAATGTCTTGGAACGGATCTTAGAACTTTTTTCAGTGAACAACGGGATGAAAAGCTGGTTTTCACGGAAGAGGATACCTACGTTAAGGCGGATGAGGAGGAACTCAAAGGCTCGATCCGCTGGCTGGTGCCCACGGCACAGAAAAACCAGATGGAGCCTATTCTGGTGGAGATGGAAGCCGGCGGTACGACGGACGAGGACGATCCGCACGAGGGTGAGGAATTCGGCTTCGTGCTCTGCGGTACGGTCCAGATCACTCTTGGCGAGCGTGTGGTGCGCGCCAGAAAGGGAGAGAGTTTCTATTTCAGACCGACCGAGCCGCACCGACTGACCAATCCCGGAAAAACTACGACACGCTTTTTGTGGGTAAGTACACCGCCCAGCTTCTAAACCGGATTTCGAGGGTTGTGACGCCGGGTCAGTTCCATTATTTGGGGTCAACACAGTTTGAAGAAGCGAACCATATTGGTTCAAATCTGGTTTGAATATTGGAAGGGAGTTATGCGAAATGGTTGAAGAAACCCGCCTCATTGAACTCAAGGGCATCTCCAAGGCTTTCGGCGACACGGCTGCTTTGAATAATATCAATCTGTATATCCGAAAAAAGGAATTTGTTACGCTGCTCGGTCCCTCAGGCTGCGGCAAGACCACCATGCTGCGCATCATCGGCGGCTTTGAGTACGCCGACGAGGGCGAG
>CAZYQB010000150.1:0-5488 GCA_964649595.1 uncultured Oscillospiraceae bacterium
GGTATTGCCCACGCACATGATATGGCGCACGTCTTCTTTTTCTCTTGCGCTGTCTTTAAGCATTTTCGCGATCATTTTTTCAATCGCACCGCACACCAGCTTCTGCATCCGATTCATATTCTCGATACTTTCGCCCGCATAATCTGCACGGCTGATGACATCGCCGCCGAAACTGCGCTGAGGATTCATCTGCGAAGCGCAGGCAAGCTGCTTTCCGCTTTCCAGATCGATCAGATATGCCGCCATCGTGGTCGTGCCTATATCCACCGCTGCACCCAGATTGCCCATCTTCTGCGCAGAGCACGCCTGCACGCCGCAGCCGTGCATCTCGCTTACATAGACATATTCCTTCGTATGAACCAGCTCCGTCAGCTTCCCCAGCAGCTCCAGCGGACATTGCGCCCCGCCGCATACTCGCTCCACATCTGATCGCGCATCCTCAAGCGATGGCTTTTGAATTTGTACGCACCGGACAGTACTCGCAGGCTCAAGCTCCGTTTCATTTTCATTAGCACCATCAATCAACACCCGCACGCCGCCGTCCTGAGACGGAATTTCCACTTGCCACTGCCCCGGTCCCTCCACCGCGCACGCCAAGCGCCAGCCGTCGGCAAGTTCCTCGGCAGAAAGATGCCTAAGTTCCTCTACGCGCGCCGGATGAATAAAGCCCGATAAAATTCTCACACGACACTTTCCGCAGGAATGATTGCCGCCGCAGGGCGCATTGAGCGATACGCCTTCCCGCTGGATCACCTGCATCAGCGTTTCATTTTCTTCAGCCCGAAAAACACGAATCATATTCTTTTCCTTTCCGTGCATTACTTATCTGCGTCCCTTGTGGTCAGAGTTGCTTCTTCGTCCGTCCCTGCGTTCATCGCGGTGCGAATCGGCGCGGCGACTTCTGTCATTGCGCTCGGCATTTCTGTCAGAGCTTCCATTGCGTCTGTCTCTGCGCACATTTTCATTTCGACCGTCTCGACGTATTCGGTCTCCGCGCGATCCATGATCCATAGGCTGCACCAGACAGCGCTTTTCATAACCGATCAGATCCTCGCGCCCTGCCTTTTTGAGCGCCTTGATGACCAGTGCCTGATTCTGCGGCACAAAATACTGCATCAGCGCACGCTGCATCGCCTTTTCTTCGTAATCACGCGGCACATACACCTCGCTCATATCACGCGGATCAAGTCCGGTGAAGAACATCGCCGTGGAAAGCGTTCCAGGCGTCGGATAGAAATCCTGCACCTGTTCCGGACGATGTCCGCTTTGCTTGATGTAGAGCGCCAGTTCAACGGCATCGCTGAGCGTACAGCCCGGATGACTAGACATGAAATACGGCACCAAATACTGATCCATACCTTCCGCACGATTCATCGCCTTATACTGCTCTACAAAGCGGTTATAGATGCTCACCTCCGGCTTGCCCATCCGCCTGAGCACCGCAGGAGCAACGTGCTCAGGCGCCACTTTGAGCTGACCGCTGATATGATGGCGCACCAACTCGCGCATGAAGCCGCCGTTTTTGTCCGCCAGCAGATAGTCAAATCGAATGCCGGAGCGCACGAACACCTTCTTCACACCGGGCAATGTGCGCACCTTGCGCAGCAGCGCCATATAGTCGCTATGATCGGCGATCAAATTCTTGCAGGGCGATGGAAACAGACACTGCTTTCCCTTGCACGCGCCGCGCTTGAGCTGACCGTCGCAGGCAGGACGACGGAAATTCGCCGTAGGACCGCCGATATCGTGAATATAGCCCTTGAAGTTGGGCTGACGAGTCAGCAGCTTTGCTTCCTGCAGAACCGATTCATGGCTGCGTGCGGTCACGATTCGTCCCTGATGGAATGTCAGTGCGCAAAACGAGCACGCGCCGTAGCATCCGCGATTGTGTGCAATGGAGAACTCGACCTCCTGAAGCGCAGGAATGCCGCCGAAAGGATCATACATCGGATGCCATTTGCGAGTATAAGGCAGCGCATAAGTCGCATCCAGCTCCGGCTGCATCAGCGGCAGCGCTGGCGGATTTGCAATCAGCCAGCGGTTTCCATGCTTCTGGCAGATGCCCTTGCCGCGCACCGGATCCTGCTCATCATACTGCACCTTGAACGCCTGTGCATAACTTTTTTTATCCTTTGCCACCGTTTCGGCGGAGTCGATCTCGATATACTCCTTTTCCGGCTCACGCGCCATGACACACGTTCCCGGAATACGTATTTCAGCAAATGGCGTGCCGCTTTCCATGGTGCGCACCACCTCAAGGATCACGCGCTCACCCATGCCGTACATCAGCACGTCTGCGCCACTATCCACCAGCATGGAATTTCTCACGCGATCATCCCAGTAATCATAATGAGCAAATCGCCTGAGTGATGCTTCCACGCCGCCGATGAGTATCGGGATGTTTCCATACGCTTCGCGGATTCGGTTGCAGTATACAATCGTCGCTCTGTCCGGACGATATCCGGCTTTCCCGCCGGGAGAATATACATCCTCGCTGCGGCGCTTCTTGGCAGCAGTATAGTGGTTGACCATCGAGTCGATCACGCCTGCCGTCACCAAAAAGCCCAGGCGCGGACGACCAAAACGCTTAAACGCTTCGCAGCTGTGATATTCCGGCTGCGGCATCATCGCCACTTTATAACCGGCTTTTTCAAGCACTCGCGAAATGATCGCAAGTCCAAAAGAGGGATGGTCCACATACGCATCCCCTGTCACATATACAAAGTCCGGCTGATCCCAGCCCAGATGCACGCATTCTTCCATCGTGACCGGAAGAAACCGATTCGGCATTTTTTGCATTTTCTCTGTCACGCAGATACCCTCCGCATTTCAATATATATTCAGTATATCACTCTTGTGCAGGAAACTCAAGAAAACTCTAATTCAACATCAAAATCTCCTCCGTGCGCTTGACCTTTATGCGCAAAGCGACTACTATATAGAAAATATCACGAATACATACGGAGGTTTTTACATATGAAGCGCTGCATCATCGTAGGCGCGGGCGACTTCTTCCCTTCCTGCGCTCCTTCGCCCAAGGTAGATGATCTCATCATCGCTGCCGACGGAGGCTACAAATATTTAAAGGAAATGTCCATTCAACCGCATCTGCTGATTGCCGACTTTGATTCACTGACATCCGAGATCCCCGATGATGTACCCGTTCAGCGACTCAAGCCCGAAAAGGACGATACCGACATGGGACTTGCCATTGCCGAAGGCATCCGTCAGGGATGCACGCATTTCCTGCTGTACGGCGGTACAGGCGGCAGAAATGATCATACCTTTGCCAACTATCAAGCGCTCATCGCCCTTGCCAGGCAGGGCTTGCAGGGCTTTCTCTTTGCAAACGGCAGTTTGACTACCGCCATTTGCAATGGTTCTATCTCTCTCAACGCAAGTCGAGGCGGCTTCGTATCGGTATTCGCGGCAGACAATGAATGCCGCGGCGTGACCATCAAAGGACTTAAATACACGCTCGATCACGTTTCGCTCACCAATCATTTTCCCCTCGGCGTAAGCAACGAACTGATGGGCACACCTGCAAGGATCTCCGTCGAGCAAGGTACTCTGCTCATCTTCGTTCCTGCGGATGCAGTTGAATATTAATTATCCACAAGTCAAAACCGACGCAATGCACACTTTTGATCTGCATCTGCGCCGGTTTTTATATTTGATTTACTCTACATGAATGATGTGAAATGCCGCAGCCCGTCCTAAACGGTTCATGACCGCCAGTCCGATGCCGTCCGCAGGTACAGCCTCAGAGAAGATATGCTCGATCTTTTCATCGTCCAGCAGTCTGAGCGCCGCAAACAGTCCTGCCGCCGCACCTTCCACCGATCCGTCCTTTCCCAGCGGGATCACATGACGCACGCCATAGAGCGTCTCGTGTCCGGGCAGCGCCAGTATGGCAGCATCCTTTTCATAGGCATCGTACATATCGCAGATCACCCGTGCCGCCGCCTCGCGCTCTCCCTCTACGATGGTCAGATCTCCTTCGGGCGCATAATGGCGATACTTTGTACCGGGACTGATCGGCTTTTCGCCTTCCTGCAGCGGACGCATTACCGTGCCGTCCACCTCCACCGCGCCCAGTACCGAGGCGATCATCTCAGGCGTTACACCGCCCGGACGCAGCACGCGCGCCACCTCACCGGTCACATCCACCACGGTCGATTCCAGACCAACCTCGCTGTCGCCGCCGTCAATAATCATGGGGATACGTCCGTTCATGTCATCCAGAACGTGCTTTGCAGTGGTCGGGCTGGGTCTGCCCGACCGGTTCGCGCTGGGAGCCGCAATGGGATGCCCTACATATCGGATGAGCGCTCTTGCAGTTTCGTTTGCCGGCATACGAATACCCACCGTATCCAGACCGGCGCTGACCGCCTGCGGAATCAGCTCCGATTTTCTCATAATCATGGTCAGCGGACCGGGCCAGTATGCCGCAGATAGCTTCTTTGCCATCTCAGGCATCTCACCTCGAATCAGCGGCTTAATTTCGTTCACTGCTGAAACGTGCACAATCAGCGGATTGTCTGCCGGGCGCTGTTTAGCGGCAAAGATCCCCAGAACCGCCTTCCCATTGAGTGCATCCGCACCCAGACCGTACACGGTTTCCGTCGGGAAGCCAACTACACCGCCTTCTTTGATGATCTGCGCTGCCTGACGAACGCTTTCGCGGCTCGACGGCGCTACAATTGTCTGCATCTGTTCCATTTGTTTAATTCACCCTGTTCTGTGTCTGCCCTCTCTGCCATGCCGCTATATTCTCGATTGTAATTTTCAGAAGTCGCGTGCGCGCTTCGGTGGTCGCCCATGCGATGTGCGGCGTGATGATGATATTCTTTGCGCCCAGCAGAAGGTTCTCTGCGCTCGGCGGCTCAGTGGTCATTACATCCACCGCCGCACCTGCAATCAGTCCTTCATCAAGTGCTGCGCGCAGATCGCTATCCATGACCACGCCGCCGCGTGCGGTATTGATGAAGAATGCCGTTTTCTTCATCTTCTCAAAGGCTGCACGGTTCATGATGCCGCGCGTTTCGTCATTCAGCGGACAGCTCATGGAGATCACGTCGCTCTTTGCAAGCAGCTCGTCAAATTCCACCCATGCGATGCCTTCTACATCCTTTTTCGTGCGACTGTATGCGATCACCTTCATGCCGAAGGCACGTGCGATCTGTGCAGTTTTCTGACCGATTGCGCCCATGCCCACAATACCCATCGTCTTTCCAGCAAGCTCGATCAAATGCGAATTCCAGTAACTGTAGTATGGCTGACGAGACCACGCCTTATTTTCGATCACATCCGCACTGTGCGCTCCCGCATGATGGCACAACTCAAGCAGCAGCGCAAAAATAAGCTGCGCCACCGAATCGGTGGAATACTTGGGCACATTAGTGACCACGATGCCGCGCTGTCTCGCTGCCGCAATATCCACATTGTCATAGCCGGTTGCCAGCACACCCACATACTTCATTTGGGG
>CAZYQB010000151.1:0-5484 GCA_964649595.1 uncultured Oscillospiraceae bacterium
TTTTGATGGCGCAGAGAAAAATGATATGGTATACTGTAGAAGGGAAATATAATAATAAAGGAGAGGAATACAATATGATTCGTCACATCGTACTGTTTAAGATCAAAGAAGAGTTCAAGGCAGAGATTCCGGCGCTAGTAAAGAACTTCTATACCATGCTCGGCAAGGTGGAAGGTCTGGTCAGTCTCGAAGCAGGAGGCGATATCCTCGGCAGTGTGCGTTCTTATGATCTGGCGCTGATCTGCACCTTTACCGACCGTGCCGCATTCGATGCCTATCAGACTCATCCGGCGCATATGCCCGTCAAGAAGCGTATGCATGAGGTAAGAGAGGGCTCGGTCGCGTGCGATTTTCTGGTGGAGGAGTAAAGAGGAATCTTACTTGAGGTAATATCGGGCTCCCCTGTGTGAAGGGGAGCCTTTTTGATACTATTTTCATCCAATGCTTGAGCTGTTGACATAGCCCCTCTATCCTATTTCCTCAGCGCGATATTGATGAGCGATTGAGCTTCTTCTGCCATGAGTCCGCCGTCGGCAGGTGCAAAATGGTTGAAGGCAGGGTCCTCAGTCAGCCGATACAAGCTTCCACAGCCGCCCGCTTGCTTGTCGTATGCTCCGAATATGACGCGGGATATGCGGCTTTGTACGATGGCGGCGGCGCACATACAGCATGGTTCGAGCGTCACATAGATGCTGCAGCCGGAAAGACGCCAGCTTTTGAGCGTCTGCGCCGCAGTTCTCAGGGCGTTGATCTCGGCATGACCGGCAGGATCAAGCAGGTTTTCGCGCGTGTTTCTGCCTTCGCCTACGATCACTCCGTCTTTCACGACTACTGCGCCAACTGGAATTTCACCTTCTGCGAGCGCCGTTTGGGCAAGTTCAAGGGCACGGCGCATCATTTTTTCATCAAGCGCCGTCCACATGGTGCAGCACTCCTTCTGTAACGTGATTGTAGATATATTTACCAACCCAAAACTGATTTTTCACAGTAAAGACGCGTATGTAAGGATTATAACGCAAATTCAAAGGATGTTCAAGGGGAATATCCGTCAAAAATGAATAATGTACAAAAAAACACTGCACTTACTTCAAAAAAGGAAGCAAATACAGTGTTTTTGAGGTATATGGTATAAACTCAGGCGATCACAGGTTGAGCTTCATGTCGCCGGGTTTGATCCAGCCCTTCTTGCGCATGAATTCGGAGATCGCCAGGGAGAGTACGGCAGGCAGCACGATGTGCAGCAGCAGCATTTTGAGAAGCACGATCACTGCGCCTTCGCCGGACATCGCCGCCCATGTGCCAAACTGACCGACCAAACCGGAGGTGCCCATACCGGCAGAAGCTGAGGTGTTCTTCATCTTGAATACGGTGGTGGCAAGAGGACCGAGGATAGCGGAGGTCAGCGTGGGGGGGACGAGAATGGCGGGATGGTTGAGGATGTTGCCCACTTGAAGCATAGAGGTACCGATGCCCTGTGCGATCAGACCGGCAACGCCGTTTTCGCGGTAGCTGGAAACTGCAAAGCCGACCATCTGAGCGCAGCAGCCCACGGTGGCGGCACCGGCAGCCAGCAGAAGTCCCGTGCCCATGACCTCGCCCTCGGCGACGGTAAAGATCATTGCGGCAAGCGCGGCGCTGGAGATGGGGGCGGTCAATGCCAGACCGAATACCACGGAAACGACGATGCCCATCGGGATCGGCTGCAGGGTGGTTGCCACTTCGAGGAAGCGCTGCAGTGCGCCGATGGCGGCGCTGATGCCCGGTGCAAACCAAGTGCCGATCAGGCAGCCCGTGATGATGGTAGTGATAGGAACGAGAATGATGTCGATCTTGGTTTTGCCGACCACCAGATTGCCCAGCTCCGCGCCTGCAACGGCAGCAAAGTATGCACCGACCGGACCGCCCAGCTGATAGCCCAGCGCACCGGTCGCGGCAGAGGAGAATATGACCAACGGTGCAGTTTTAAGACCGTATGCGATCGATACGCCGATGGCGGCGCCTACAACGGGCGAGGAGGCGGAGACGATCTCTCCGAAGGGTGCGAGGAAACTAAGGAAGGGGATCTGGCTGAGCTGCGAGATGATGAGTCCGATAATCAGCGATGAGAACAGACCCAGCGCCATAGCAGACATGGCATCGAGCAGGTAGCGGCGATAGAGCTTGCGGACGACTTCTTTGAACTTCTTCATACAAGTACCTCCTATGATTGGCTGAAGTGTATCCGACACACAAGCCATTTTCACGTGCGACTCACCGCCGGATCTAAGTTTATTATACAGATGATTTGTGTAGTCAGGTGTATATACACCTTAAAAATGTTGTAAAATATTTTGCTGAGACGCAAGCTAAATAAATAATGAAGTGAGATATCCTGCGAACGTGAGTGGATTTGTTTTGTTAAAAAGAAACAAAAAGAAACAGGCTCTGTCTATCAAACAAAGCCTGTTTCTTTTTTAAGCGGACCCCAAGGGATTCGAACCCCTGACCTTCTGGTCCGTAGCCAGACGCTCTATCCAGCTGAGCTAGGGGACCTTGTACTGCGCTCTCGCTCAGTGCTTATATAGTATAGCTCGAAACACAAATTTTGTCAACCTTTTTATGAGTTAAAGAAATGTTAATTGGCGTTTTGCGCGAAAGAGTGAATTTCCGAATAGAAATGTTGCGAGGTATCTGCTTTGGAAATTCACTCTTTTTGAAGGGCATTTCAGTTTAGGCTGTCCATATGCCACTGATCTCCCGTACGATACAGATACGTTTCCTGTCCGTAGATCATGACCGTATAGCGAAAACGTGTGGGAGAGGAGCGCGCCGGGCGCAGTTCGAGCACCGATTCGATGGGATAAATGCGCCCGTCCTCCCATGTAATGGAGATCGGATGTGCTTCTCCGGCGGCATCAAACTGCGTCAGTACGCCCACGGGAACCTTTCTCATGTCGTATGGCTCCTTTCGGTTAGACTGACTGGATGAAAACAAAGAAGAAAATCGCATCATATTGCAAGCTGACCGTTACTGTTTTCGATGATGCGGTAGATTTCGCGTTCCTGACCGGTATGTGCGTCGATGTATATCAGGTATCGCTGAGAGCCGGCAAGTCCGCCGAATTCATAACACAGCGCCTCGCCGCTGTCGGTGGGGATAATACACAGGCGGATGCTGTCCACATTGAACAGATCGCTCAGAAGGGCGGAAGCATCTTCGGAAGTCAGTGTGGGTGTGATATCTTCTCGATGAACATGATTGGAAAGGTAGTTCATGGCTTCAAAGCCGACTGCCATCCCGGTGGATGCATCCATTTCAACCTTAATTAAATCGGGATAAAGAATTACACCATCCTGCAGAGGGGCAAAGTTTACGGTAAGCAGATTGTTGTCGTATGACCAGTAGCTGACCGAGACGGATGGATAGCCTCGCGATTTCAGAAAGGAGGACGCCAGATCAATCAGCTCCGCCTGAGAGAAGCGCCCCTCCTGTGCGCTGCCGTCAAAAATCATATATACTACCTGTCCGCCCTGCTGGGTGACTGCCAGATTGAGTGCGCCGCCCTGTATGTGTGCGGTGATCTCATAGCAGGGAACGGGAATTGATCCGGTGCCGTTTATCTGAATGGACAGCACGCGCTCTTCGCCGATGAATTTTTGTGCTAATTCCATTGCCTGCTCTGCGGTATAGGTGGTATCGTCAAGGGCGCGGAACTGAGTCGTGCTGCGCCCGTCAGAGAACGGTCCGTCATACAGCAGGGATGGATATTCGATGTCCGGCTGAGTGCGTATGTTGAGTGGAACGGCGATCTGCTGTATGGCTGCGGCGGAGGTGAACGGATCGCCGCCCTGCTGTATCTCCTCGGACATGACTAAAAGTGCGCTGCTTAATTCCTGTGCGCTCTGATGCAGGGTGAGCAGAAGTTCCTTATCACTATCGCTGACCGCGCCGCCTGCGGCGATCCGGTCGGACAGGGCAGCGGTGTAATCACCCACCTGATTGACGAATTTCAACGCACCGGAAATGGAGGGCAGGGCTGCAGGCAGCATGGAAAGATTGTCCTGCGCGGCGTCTGCCTGTCGGGAGATCGAGCCGAGCAGCTGCTGCTCCATGGAACTGCTGGCTGAGATCATCACTTTTTCCAGATTGCTGCCGATTCCGTCCATGAGGGTCAGTGTTTCAAAAAAAGCTTTTTCATAGGTTGCCGAAACCTGTCTGCGCAGATCGGCTGTCTGTTTTGCCTGCGCGGCATTGAACAGCACCGCAATTACCAGCAGTACAGCGAGTATGCCGGTTAGCGTGCGCGAGTGCATGGAATCGGAAAGTTTTTTGCGAATCTGCATGAATACCTCCTGAAAAGGACGCTATACCGCGAAGGAATGTCGCCCGATGACGGTCTTGACTGTTCGGGTATGGATCCATGAATTTTGGGATACTGTGGCAGCATTGTAGAAGTACAGACATCCTCCTGTCGGATCCCAGCCGTTCATGGCCTCTTTGGCGGCGCGAATACAGTCATCGTCAGGCGTGTTGTTGATCGAGCCATTGGTGACCGATTCAAAGGCGTTCTTCTGGTAGATCACGCCGGAAAGCGTATTGGGAAATTCGGAAGAGCGTACGCGGTTGAGAACCACTGCACCTACTGCCACCTTGCCTTTGTAGGATTCACCGCGGGCCTCGGCATAGATCAGTCGTGCCAGCAGATATTGGTTCGATGAGCTGGATACGCCCGAAACGGTGGTGGAGGCAGACGTGGACAGGGTCACGCCCAGCGCGGCAGCCGTTGCCGGTCCCACCTTGCCGTCTACCGTTAAGCCGTTTTTGCGCTGAAACAGCTGCACGGCTGCTTGCGTATCTGCGCCGTAGCGCCCGTCTGCCTCTCCGTCCAGATAGCCATATTGAATGAGCCGTTTCTGGACCTTGGTTACGTTGGAGCCGCGTGAACCGATCTCCAGCACTACGGCGGCATCTGCACGAATGAACGGAATGGATACGATCATGATAAACAGAGCAAGTATTCCGGCAAGATATGTGCGGTGATGGAGCTGCTTTTTCATGAAGCGATCACCTCCCACAGGTGCATTGCCCAGCGGCGGATCGAGGAATAGAACTCAACCGGCTTGTCAATGTCGGCATCCTTCGGCAGACACAGCGAAGGATAGACCACACACCACCAATTGCGTCCTTCGCCTTCACCCAGAATGATGCGGACAGCACGGTATTCGCCGGCAGGCACCGTCTCAGCGCCGTATACTCTATCGGGAAATTCAAATACGCCCAGCTCGATGTGTACATCGCCTCCATAGCCGTATTTTTGGGCGGTATGCTGCGCGATCTTCAGAAGATCGGCTTCATGATTTTTTAGAAGTGCCCATGCTTCGTCGGCATTGGAAGTATCTTTAAGCAGCTCACAGGTATATTCGCGAATGCCGTCGCGCACCAGCAGTTTGATCGACTGATCCTCAAGGGAGTCGCTGCAGGCGATGATATGCAGGCGGACGTAT
>CAZYQB010000152.1:0-2839 GCA_964649595.1 uncultured Oscillospiraceae bacterium
AAGCGTCGCTCCAGTGCAGCATCCTTTTCGATGTGCTTATGATATTCAGAGAGTGTGGTAGCACCGATGCATTGCAGTTCACCGCGTGCCAACATGGGCTTTAAAATGTTTGCTGCATCAATAGAGCCTTCTGCTGCACCTGCACCAATGATCGTATGCATCTCATCAATAAAAAGGATAATGTTTCGAGAGGTGCGTACCTCATTCATTGCGTTTTTCAATCGCTCTTCAAATTCGCCACGGTATTTTGCACCGGCAATCATTCCGGGTAGATCAAGCTGTACCAAACGGCGACCGCGCAGTATTTCTGGAATATTGTTTTCGACAATAAGCTGAGCCAATCCTTCTACAACGGCAGACTTACCTACACCCGGCTCACCGATCAATACGGGATTATTTTTGCGACGACGAGACAATATCTGAACGATTCGCTCAATTTCATTTGCTCGACCGATTACGGGATCCAGTTCTCCGGCACGCGCCGCCTGCGTCAGATCTCGCGCATACTGATCGATGGTCGGGGTATTACTGTGCTGCTCTTTAAAAGATGTATTGCTGTCAGCATCCTTTCCGCCGCAGGCTTTGATAAGTTCCTCACGTGCGTTGACAAGATCTATTCCGGCTTTTATCAATGCCTGTGCAGCAACGCCTTCCCTTTCAAGGATCAAAGCCAGCAGCAGATGCTCTGTACCTACATAATTCTGCTTCATATCACGCGCTTCTCTTGCGCTCTGTTCCAGAATTTTTTTTGTGCGCGGCGCATAGGACATGGATTTGACGACGATATTTTCGTCACCCATGCCAACCATTTGCACGATGATTTGCCTCATCTTATCGATGTCTATTTTGTTTAATATAATGCCTGCTTTACCGGAATCACGCATAATTCCCAGCAGCAGATGCTCCGTACCCACATAACTGCGATGCATAGCTGCTGCTTCTTTTTGGGCAGCAAGCAGTGCGCGCTGGGCACGCTCGGTAAACCTTGCAAAAAATGCCATAAAAATAAATACCTCCCAAATTAAATAGGGTTCAAATCTCGATCAATGTATCCGGCATATGCTTCATTTTTCTGCGCAAAATGTCTGCTCTTACAATACCTCTTTCGCGTTCTGACATTGCTTTTCCAACCATTGTGTTTAGCGAATTGGGCTGAAGATCCATCATTACACGATCGACATCTGTTAAAGATGCATCAATAAGCCCCATTACTACAGCAAGGCGCAGATCTGACCAGCGCTGCATCCATTCTTTGTCTGCCAGCAGGCGCGCGTTTCGCAAAATGCCAATAGACCGGAAGAGGCGGTCGATCATCGTCAGTTCATCCTGCGAGAGCATTTTTTCTCTAACTCCTCGCTCAACCTCGATAATCTGAGAAGCAGAGGAAGAAAGCGAGCGAAGGATATCCTCTTCGCTGCGACCGAGAGAAATATGATTGGAAAGCTGGTACAGATTGCCGTCTGCTTCACTGCCATCATTATAAAAGCCTCGCAGCGTTAATCCCAGCTTTGCAATTTCCTGAACAATTCTGCCGATTTGACCAGCAGCCCGCAATGTGGGCAGGTGCAGCAGCACCATACCTCTCATTCCGGTACCGGCGTTGGTAGGATTGGATGTCAGGTATCCGAACTGGCTATCAAACGCATATGTTCCGCCTTTTTCGAGCCAGCTGTCTGCAGTATAGGCTAATTCTGCGGCACGTTCAAGCTGGAGACCACCGATAATTCCAAAGATTCGAAAATGATCTTCTTCACCGATCATGATACTGATCTTTTCATCCTTAGAGAACAACGCCGCTGCCCGGTCCGTATATTTCAGCAGATCATTGCTGATTTGAAAGCGATCAACCAAATGTCCTCTCTCATAATCAGCAAGCGCCTTGATTCGCTCCAAATGAAATTCATCTTGAGCGCTGTCGCAAACGGTTTCTCGTGCTCGGCTAATCAGCAACTCAACTTCTTCATTTGTAATTAGTGCGGAGAAAGGCAGATCAGAGAAATTGCGCGCAAGGCGAACACGGCTAAACAGTGCAACGTCTTGTTCAGGAGCATTTATGAACTCATCCAAGGCAATCGCTCCTTTCATCCAACTGCATTTGCAGCATACGAATTTCATCTCTCAAGCAAGCGGCGTCTTCATATTCTTCCTGAGAAATTGCACGATTGAGCTTCTGACGAAGCCGTTCGATTTTCAGTTTGATTGACAGAAAATTATCTGCGCCGCCCGGCACGCGCCCGATGTGCTGCGTATGCCCTTGGGTACGGCTGAGCATACTCTGCAGTTCTTCTTTAAAATCGCTATAGCATTGCGCACAACCCAGCATACCACTTTTGTGGAATGCCCCATAGGTCATGCCGCATCTTGAACATTGAATTTCAGGAAGCTTTTCTTCGCTTTTTGAAATGCCGGAGGAAATTCCTGATTTAAGCGCATCTAAAAGACCGTTCAAGTGCCCCGCAAGCGTTGAAAAATCCTGATGCAGCTGCTGACTTTTTGACAGGCATTCACTGCACAGATTTCGATCTTTTTTCTCTCCGTTTACAATAGTTGTCAAACGAATGGTTGCCGGACGAATGCCGCACTCATCGCACATCATATCGGATCGCCTCCTTCATAGTTTCTGAAAACCTGCGTCAGCATATTTCTTAAGACGGCTGCTCGAAGTACATTTTTTGCGCTGATCGGCAGCGCAAGTGCATTTTGAGCCACAGCTGCGCGCATTAAACGCGCTTCATTGAGCGTTACCAACTTGCAGTCAAGCAGATGCGTAATAATTGCCGAAGCAGAATCTTCGTCAATCTCACTGCCCACTCGATTAAGAAGCACGCTGAGCAGATTA
>CAZYQB010000152.1:2849-5483 GCA_964649595.1 uncultured Oscillospiraceae bacterium
GTCTGGAGACCGATGCATTCGGACAATACGCACATATCCGCCTCCACCCCGACGGCTTTCAATCACATATCCGTGATCTACCGAAAATCGAGTTGCCAATACATAATTGATCTGTGACGGCGCACAGCCGAAATGCTGCGCAAGTTCATTGCGCTTTACTTCAACCTGTGCTTCTTCCTCCATTAGTTCTTTAATGAACTTTTCGATTGCATCGCTTAATTGTGCCATCGTAGATCACTCCTCATTATTTTGACCATCTTTGACTATTATATCACATTAAACGGTTCCTTTAATGTGAAAACACAAAAATTAACATAAAAGTCGCCGATCGTTCCGAAGTGATCAGCGACTTTTATCAATGTAGTATAACAAACTGTTTTTAATATACTGTCAACAATCGAAGCAACACATCAATTGAACGGTTTGCTGCCATTTGAACAAACTGTCCGTAGTCCATATGGGAATCATTATCTGCATTGTCAGAAATAGCGCGAATAACAACACACTTCACTTTTGCTACTTCGCACACCTGTGCAATTGCGCCGCCTTCCATTTCGCACGCAATGGCCGAAAAGTTCTTTCGAATGAAGTCTTTGCGTTCTGAACTTGCAATGAACTGATCTCCCGAAGCAATCGTACCGATCAAACCATTCACGCCATCCATTTCGCTGACGATCTGTTCAATTAAACAAACAGCGCGGCTGTCACATTCAAAGTAGATCTTGTTGATGGTGGATACAAGACCTATAGGGTCTCCCAGAGGGCTGGTATCCACATCATGCTGAACCAAATCCTTGGCGATAGCGATATCGCCAAAGGTCAGCTTTTCATATAAGCTGCCGCCAACACCGCTGTTGATGATCAGCTCGGGATTATATCTCAAAATCATAGTCTGAGCGCAAAGTGCTGCATTTACTTTTCCGATGCCGCACTGCACGGCAACTACATCTCTGCCGCACAGTTTGCCGACAACAAATGTGTTGTTGCCGATAACCTGAATTTCTTTCTCCTCGATTCGCGCCTGAATTTCTTCAATCTCCACGCTCATCGCACCGATAATACCGATCATTTGTAGTGCCCCCCTGTTATTCTCCCTGAGGATAAGAAAGATCATTCGCCGTCCACTTTTCAATTGCCTTGAAATAGCGTATACATTCCGCTTTAGCACATTCCAAATTTAAAGAAAGATAGTTGCCGCACTCTTTTCTGCTGGCACCGAACACTGTGCCTTCATAACAGAGCGTGTACTGCAGTGCTTCTCTTAGGAGATGAAGCACTGTTTCATGATCGGCATCTCTTACTAGCAGATAAAAGCCCGTCTGACAGCCCATCGGTCCGAAGTAAATGATCTGTTCGCTGATCTGAGAGTTTCTAAAAAATGTAGCAAGCATATGCTCTACCGTATGCATGGTTACATGATCCATGTAATCTCCACCATTCGGACGGCGGGTACGCAAATCATAGGTGGTGATGTCGCCGTCAATGCGGGAAACATATGCGCCCGGCACAATATAGTCGTGATCTATGGAAAAACTAGTGATTCTTTTCATTTGCTGTCTTCCTCTTATTTTGTAAAAGTTGTCGACGGCTGTGCGCCAATCGGCATGAGCAGCACGACTGCCTGTGCTGAAATCCCCAAGCCTTCCCCCTCAAATCCCATGCCCTCAGTAGTCGTTGCCTTTACATTGACGCGCGTTTCATCAAGATGCATTGCATCGCAGAGATTCTTCTTCATATCTACCATATAATTCTTGAGCTTCGGACGTTGTGCTACAATGGTCACATCTGCACTGACGGGCATCAGATTCTGGCTAAAGATCAGCCTTATGACACGATTCAAAAGCTTCAATGAAGATATTCCTTTGTACTGCGGATCGCTGTCCGGGAAGTGTCGTCCGATATCACCGATCGCTGCAGCACCAAGCAGAGCATCCATCAGCGCGTGCAGAGCTACGTCAGCATCAGAATGACCGAGCAATCCCCTTTCGTAAGGAATCTTTACGCCGCAGAGGATTAGATCTCTACCTTCCACCAGACGGTGTGCGTCATATCCCTGCCCGATGCGCGGTATCATAGCGGAAATACTGGTTATATCCTGTTGAACGGTTATTTTGATATTCTCTTTGCATTCAGGCATCATAATCACCTTTACACGGTCAATATAGCGTTCATAGAGTGAAGCATCATCTGTCGCAAGTACATTCTCTTGCTGCGCGCGCATATGTGCCTGCAGAATTCGTTTATAATTAAATACTTGGGGAGTTTGTACTGCACAAACCATATTTCTATCAGGAGTGGCGATTGCATAACCATCGTTGTCAAGCTGCTTTACAGTATCCGTCATAGGCGTACCGGGCAGAGATGCACCGTGACCGATGGCAGCATCGATCAACGAATGAATCAATTTTTCGGCAACAAACGGACGCGCTGCATCATGCACTGCTACGATATCGGTATCTTCGGGAAGTGCGCACAGACCGTTTAAAACTGATTCTTGCCGCGCCGAGCCGCCGTGTACGATCTTGCATACCAGAGAGCATACGCCCTCCTGCGCAGTCAATTCGGCATATGCGGCATCATCCTGCGCCGACAGCACCAGAACGATCCCTTCAAAGACCTGAGCGTTCTGTAAGG
>CAZYQB010000153.1:0-5452 GCA_964649595.1 uncultured Oscillospiraceae bacterium
ATACGGATAGATTCCCGATTTTTTGATAACCTTCACGCCGTGCGTATATTTGCTCTGAGCGACGTCGTGATGCGTTGATGCCGCATACAAGGCTTTCTTTGCCGCCTCACTCTTTCCTGCCAATTTCTTCGCCGCTTCATAGGTGTAGTAGTCCAGTGCTTCGCCGCCCTTGAACACACGGCTGTACACCGTCCCGATTGCATAAAAAGCCGCCTTGAAATCAACCAGCTCTCCGAAGGTATCACCGATATGCAATTTTTCCCTCAGCTTCCGCAGAAACTGAAAACCACATTGAACCTCCAGCCGCAGCACATCCTGAGCGTACTCAAAATCATCCTCCGCCACGCGCTGTCTGTTTTCTCTCTGATACCGCAGTCTGTCCGTCTTATCATAAAAGTTTAAGACATAATTTCTGCGCTCATTGTTTTCATAGTCCGAATGCGTCTTGACGTAAACACTGCCGTCAATCCCCATCTCCTCCACGAAATTAACCCGTATGCCCTTGTCCGTCTTTCGGAATGCTTCATTCATGAACGTTACATATTCTCTTACATACGGCGTCTCCACGTTAAAGCAGTAGTCTATCCTCGTCACCCGAAACATCCTCACGTCGATCATCGGACGGGTAAACAGGCTGTTCAGCTTGGCATTGACCGCATCCATAAACCGATCAATGTCTGTGCCGTAGATATCATCGACGTTCAGCACCTGCGTGTCATGCAGCAGCATCAATATCTTTCCAGAAATCGTCATGCGCTCTTTTTCGGGATAATATCTCAGCCACACGCCGCGGCATGAGTGATAGTAATACGGCTGTTCGTCACTCGTCACCGCTTGCGTCCACATATCGCGTGCCAGCACATTTTTTCGGATGAAAATATCTGCCGAGAGATGTACATAGTCAATCATGACCGCACCTTCCGCCATTCATCAGCAATCCGCTTGCAAAATCCACACTCATGTCTCGAAGAATATACATCAATTAAGTACCTCATAATCATCAGCTCTGCGCTGCCGTTTGTGCGCGTGCAATCTGCATCGCCACCGCATTGACAGCTTCCTCCTTCTCTTTTGTAAACTCATGCGTGTATACCGAGTAAGTAACGCTTGGGCTTGAATGCCCCATTGCCGAAGAAATCTCCGTAATCGGAATTCCCGCTTGGTTGGCAATGGATGCGAAGGAGTGCCTCAGATCATGAAATCGAATACCCTCGATTCCCATTTTTTTGAGGTGCTCATGAAAGCAGTCCGACAGATAATTGGGCTTGAACGGCGTGCCGTCGTGCCTCGTGAACACATAATCGCTTTCATGATAGTTTTTATGTTTTTGCCTGATTTCTGTTTGCCGCGCCTTTGCTCTGAGCAGAGCTTCCACCACCTGCACAGGCATAACCAGCACACGCTTTGATTTTTCCGTTTTCGGCTCTTTCTCGATGACGTTCCCTCCGGCTTTGGTGCGCGTATTTTCGACGCGCAGAATATTTTTGCAAAAGTCAATATCACACCATCTCAGCCCCAGCACTTCACCGCGTCTTAATCCCAGATACGCCGCCAGCGTCACAGGCAGCTCAAGCTGCGTACCTTTCACGCTTTCACACAGCCCTGCAATCTCTGCCGCATTCAAACACTTCTTTCGTTTAACAGACTTGGTTACACGCTCCAGCCGATCAAACGGATTGAACGGAATCATCTGCTTGCGATAAGCGTCTTCAAATACGGACTTGAGCAGCTCCAAATGCTTTTTGATGGAGGTCATACTCAAACCACTCTGCGATTTTGCCACGATGTAATTTTGAATATCCTGCACCGAAACGGACTGGATTTTTTTCTCTTTAAAATACGGCTTGACATGACTTTTCAGGATGTTCCGATAGCCGTAAATAGTCGTCGCTGCCAGCTTCAACGACCTATACTCAATGTAGCTTTCTACGGCGGAGGACAGCGTTTCTTTCACAGGCGGCATTGCCGTACCTGCTGCCATCTTCTTTTTATGCTCCGCAAGTATTTTCCTTGCTTCTTTCTTGCTGCCCGTCGTTACTGTCGTTTTCTCGTACTTGCCTTCTGAGTTTTTTCCCCAGTTAAGTGTCACATAGTAAATCTGTCGTTCGTCGTCATACGCAATGTTGGTGTCAACCTTCGTTCTTGCCATACAAATTCTCCCTTCGTTGGTGAGCCGCGGCTCTTTAGGAAGTACGTCATGTTGAATTTCTCCTTTCACTGCTGCACACCATTCATTTTTCTCTAGCACCTTTCGCACACTCGGTACACAAGGCGGTGAATTTTTCTACCAATTTTCTACCAGAGTCCCGTTTCAAGGCGACAAGCCCCAAAATATAGAAAAACTCACCACCATACACACAATATATAGTGGTGAATCTTTCAAAAAAGAATGGAGGCGAGGGGGGTCGAACCCCTGTCCGAAAACCCGACGACCTGAGCATCTCCGAGCGCAGTCTGTATATTAACATTCCCTCTGCCGCACTCCCACAGACAGGATTACGGTTTTAGTAGCTTCATAAAATCCGACCGAACGCAAAGCTTAGTTCGGCTCGTACCCTGCTTTTATGACACCGATGACTTGCGCCGCAGGAGGCTCAAGGTCGGCGTTCGCGGCACTTAGGCTGCGAAAGCGTAATTGTTGTTGTTAGCAGTTATTGCTGTTCCCGTTTTATAGCGGACGGGAGCCGCTGCTCGCTTCTCAAATCCCCATGATCCCCGTCGAAACCAAACACGCCCCCGTGTGAGCGCACATCTTGCGCAGCAACAATTACAAACCGCACCATGCGCATCATTAGGAAACCCAATTTTCTGAAATCTTTTAATCGGGATCTCTAATTATTATCTCTAATTATTATTCTTCTAATCACAGTTTCTTTCTTTTGATCTCATATGGCGTTCGATGTCGCGCTGAGCATCCTTCTTTGCCATATCGTCGCGCTTGTCATAAAGTTTTTTGCCCTTGCACACGCCCAGTTCCAGCTTCATGCGGTTATCCTTCAGATATACTGCCAGCGGTATGAGTGTCAAGCCCTTCTGCATGACCTGCTGCTGAAGTTTTCTGATTTCACTTTTGTGCATCAGCAGCTTTTTGGGGCGCAGCGGATCCACATTGAATATATTGCCCTGCTCGTAGGGACTGATATGCATTCCGTACACGAACAGTTCGCCGTTTCGATCCACCTGCGCAAAGCTATCCTTCAGGTTGCATCTGCCCAGGCGCATGGACTTTACCTCCGTACCCCGCAGTTCAAGTCCCGCTTCGTGCGTTTCTTCCACGAAGTAGTCATGACGCGCCTTGCGATTGGCTGCGATCTGCTTTACATCCTTTGGCGGCATATCTCTTTCCTCCGCTGCTCTCAAGTAAAGTTCATTATATCACATCTTCCCCGTTCTGTCCAGCATTTTTTCTCCGCCGTAAAAAAACACCGTTTCATACAAATATGATTTTTATACTTGACAGCAACACAGCGGCGCGTTATAATATATCCGTAATTCATACAAATACGAATTTCATACCATTCAAACTCAAAGGAGGCTTCATTATGAAAGGTCCGGATGGAAGATATATGTTCGGCGCATCCAAGGTAGGCGAGCGCGGTCAGGTGGTTATCCCCAAAGAAGCCCGAGATCTATTCAACATCAAGCCGGGCGACATGATGCTGATGCTGGGCGACCCGGCAACAGGCATCGCTATGATAAAGATCGATGTATTCCAGGATATGGCAAGCAGTCTTTTCGACAACATCATGCACCCTGATACCTCGAAGTCCACTGCTGACAATGCCGAAGGCGCCAAGGATCGATAGCTCTATGTCAGCGCGCAAATTCGCTGAGTCCTAAACAAACTCTCTGAATCCTAAAAAGGAGCATCCGTTATGAACACACGCATCCCCGCCGTCGAAACACACGATCTCACCAAGCGCTTCGGCAAGGGCGCGCTGCAGAAAACTGCCGTCGATCATCTAAATCTGACCATCTATGAGGGCGAACTTTTTTCGCTGCTGGGCGTAAACGGTGCCGGAAAAACCACTACCATCCGTATGCTTTCCTGCCTGAGTGTACCATCGGAAGGCGATGCGCTGCTGCTGGGCGATAGCATCCTCTCCCAAAGTGCTGCCGTCAAGGCAAAGATCAACGTCTCTCCTCAGGAAACCGCCGTTGCCAAAAAGCTCACAGTGCGCGAAAATCTGGAGCTGATCGCGCAGCTCTACGGCTGCAGCCGCGCCAAAGCCAAATCTCGCGCCGACGATCTGCTCACCTCGCTCGACCTGACGGAGGTCTCACGCAGCCGCGTAAGCACGCTCTCAGGAGGTATGCAGCGCAGGCTTTCCATCGCTATGGCACTGATTACCCGTCCGCGCATTCTCTTTTTGGATGAGCCTACCCTCGGACTGGATGTGCTGGCACGCCGCGAGCTGTGGGCGCTCATAGAATCCCTCAAGGGGAAGATCACCATCGTGCTGACCACTCACTACATGGAGGAGGCTCAGTCGCTGTCCGACCGCATCGGCATCATGGCAGACGGACAGCTCAAAGCATCGGGCACGTTGCAGGAGCTTCTTTCTCAAACCAATGCCGCATCTCTGGAGGATGCCTTTATCGCCCTTGCCTCCACCTGCTCAAAGGAGGTGCTCGCATGAATCGCACCCTCGCATTTGCCAATCGCTGCTTAAAGGAGCTGCTGCGCGATCCGCTGGGCATCATATTCGGTGCCGGACTTCCGCTGGTGCTGCTGTTTTTGATGAGTGCTCTTCGCCAAAGCACCGGCGCAGACATATTTCCCATCGCCAACTTCGCTCCGGCAACGGCAGTCTTTGCTCAGACCTTCCTATCCATGTTCACTGGCATACTGATCGCACAGGATCGCGGCAGTGCATACCTCACGCGCCTGTTTGCCTCTCCCCTGACTGCATCAAATTTCATTTTGGGCTATTCGCTGCCCATACTTCCCCTTGCACTGGTTCAGGGCGCGATCTGTCTGGGCGCTTCACTCCTTCTCGGGCTGAATATGAATATCTATCTGCTGCTGGC
Organism: uncultured Oscillospiraceae bacterium; assembly: GCA_964649595.1. Lineage (GTDB taxonomy): Bacteria > Bacillota > Clostridia > Christensenellales > Aristaeellaceae > RGIG2066. Next base: position 5,032 of record CAZYQB010000153.1, read on the forward strand.
ACTCATATGTCTGCTGCCCTCTGCGGTGCTGTTCATAGCACTGGGAATGCTGCTGGGCTGTTTGTTTAGGGAAACACAGGTGGGCGGCGTCGGCTCGATTCTGGTGCAGGTGATGGCGTTTACCAGCGGGATGTGGTTCGATGTACAGATGATCGGCGGCGGATTCCTTGCCATATCGAAGTCTCTGCCCTTTATGTATGCGGTTGATCTCATCAAAAATGCCGTCGCAGGTGATTTTTCCACCCTTCCCGCCAATCTGCTTGTAGTCTGCGCATGGGCAGCCGCCTTCTTCGCATTCGCCGTGTTCGTATTCCGCCGCAAAATGAAGACCGACAATCTATAAAACTCTATTCTGTACAAAATAAGGGGGCTGTTGCGCAACCCTTTTTCTTCGGAAAACTGCACAAAAAAGCCGCTGTCA
>CAZYQB010000154.1:0-5439 GCA_964649595.1 uncultured Oscillospiraceae bacterium
TCAGATGATGGTGGATGTGACCGATATTCCCGAAGCGGATATGACCAGCGAAGTGGTGCTGTTGGGGGCTCAGGGCGAGCAGCGGATCACTCCCGACGAACTGGCACGGCTTTGCGGCACCATTCCCTATGAGATCATGACCGGCTTTGGCAGCCGGATCAAGCGGAGGATCCTCGATTGATCGAAAAGAGCATGATCGAAAGGAATGTGGTCAGAAAGCGCATCCGGCAGCTTCGGCGAGAATATCTCAGGCATCATGCCGGACTTTTGGAGGCATGGTCGCAGGAGATCGAGCACCGTGTATTAGTGATGAACGAATGTCGGAAGGCGAAGCGCATCATGTGCTACTATGCGCTGCCCGGTGAGGTGCAGACCGTTTCGCTGATCCGCGCGCTGCTGCGCGAGAACAAGGAAGTGTATCTGCCGGTTACAAAGACGGATTTTCAAATGGATGCGGTGCGCCTGCGTGACGCGGATGCGGTACACGCAGGCGCTCTGCGTGTCATGGAGCCGGATGAGGGCGAGCGAATTGACCCGGCACAGCTCGATCTGATCTTGGTGCCCGGACTGGCGTTTGATCGGGGCGGAGGACGCATGGGCTACGGCGCCGGGTGCTATGACCGTTTCCTGCCCGGATGCCGCGCCCTGATTGTGGGACTGGCGTTTGAGTTTCAACTGATCGGTCGCGTGAAGATGGAGGCGCATGATGTGTTCATGCAGCGCATCATCACCGAACGGGCGGTATACGATTGTGGAAACAGGAAGGAAAATGAACATGAAGCAGTCGATAAAACTGGGATTTAAGTATGGTGTGCACGTCTGGGGTTATCATCTGGCAGCAGCGATACTGGGCATTGCATTCATCAGCAGCATGACCGGCGTGCTGGGAATCATTGTAAACAGTCTGCTGATCGTGGGCATTGTCGCCATTGCGCTTAATGAAGGTGCTTATCACGGCGAGAGAGCGTGCACCGTGGCGGCAACCATTGAAAAGCAGGAAAAGGAAGGACGCAGAGTATCTGAGCTGCAGCGAAATATGGTGTTCAAGCGCTCGGTGGCGGCATGGATCATGATTTTCGGTTGTCTGCCGTTCCTGCTGCTGAGTGGTCTGAATCTGATGGATGCAAAGAGCAATGCACAGCTCTCCGATGAGCAGACCCAGCAGGTTGAGACGACGCAAAAGGATGAGGGATTTGCGTTTGACTATGATGAAGACGATCAGCAGTCGGTGTTTGATATCAGCCCGGCTCGGGCGGCTACGCGTCTGGCGTTTTCGTCGTATGTCGCGTTTTATTCTCTGATGAGCAACGAATTGCTCAATATCATGTTCTTTGTGTTTTCGCTGCCCGTTGCCGCAGGCATGGCGATCGGCTATCTGTGCGGCCCGTACTTGAGAAACCGCAAGCTGCATGATATTGCCAAGGGCAAGAAGCGCAAAATGCGCAATCTCAAGGTCAACAAGAAGTCCCGCGATTCCGAAGCGGTGGTATGACGAAAAAACGGTTTCTTCCATATAACGGGAGAAGCCGTTTTTATAATGAGCAAAAGTGCAGCAGAGTAAACGGATTGTAATGTATGGAGCCGAAATGCACTCAAAGTCTCAACTTGAAGCGAATGATAATCTGTGATATAATAAAAATGACGTCTATTTTGTAAGGAGCGATGCTCATGCGGATCATCGGTGGTCGGTGGCGCGGACGCAGACTGTTTGCGCCGGAGGGAATGGAGACCCGCCCCACCTCGGACAAGGTGAGAGAGGCTCTGTTCAACATCATCCGCAATGATATATTCGATGCGCGCATACTGGATGCCTTCGGAGGGTCCGGTGCGCTGTCGCTGGAAGCGCTCAGCCGGGGCGCGGAATTTGCCGTCATTACGGAGGCTTCCCGGAAGTCGGCTGCGGCGATCAAGCGCAATGTGGAGCTGTGCGGTGCGCAGCAGCAGGTGCGTGTGATATCTTCTCAGTGGCAGGCGGCGCTGCCGTCGATGCGGGGAGAAAAATTCTCGCTGATCTTTCTTGATCCGCCCTACCGCATGGTTGAAGCCTATGAACAGGTGCCGAAAAAGCTGGCGGAACTGGATATGCTCTCGGAGGATGCGCTTTTTGTGATGGAGCATTCCCGCGATGCGGTGTTGCCGCAGATGCCCGATTGGCTGGAGACATATGACACGCGGCGCTATGGGGATACCTGCTTGACGCTGATGCGGCTGAAGGAGGATGCACAGTGAAAAACGATCACCGAAATTTTGAGGCAGATCCGAGGGTCTGCCTGTATGCCGGCAGTTTTGATCCGCCTACCGTTGGACACATTGATATCGTTCGCAGAGCAAGTCGGTTGTTTGAACGCGTGGTAGTCGCGGTGATGCTCAATCCTTCCAAAAATGGATTGTTTACGCCCGATGAGCGCGTAGAGCTAATTAAAAAGTGCACGCAGGATCTGAAAAATGTTACCTGCCTGTGCGACGGCGGATTGACTGTGGAGGTGGCGCGGCGCGTGGGCGCGGGCGTATTGCTTCGCGGTATACGCGGCGAAGGTGATGCCGGGCTGGAAAGTCAGCTTGCTATGGGCAATCGGCACATTGCCGGAATCGAAACGCTGGCAATGTTCACCGATCCGAGATACGCGTTTATCAGCTCTACTGTGGTGCGCGATGTGCTTAAACATGGCGGTCCGCTGGAAGGCATGGTGTGTAAGGAGATCATTTCAGAGGTGTACGCGCGTAGGGATGCGTGAGCGTATGTCGAAATTTGATATAAAATAAATTACAGTTCATGACTGCACAGACAGGCGCTGTTTGCGGTCGGGCAGAAGGAGAGGAATACATATGGCACGGGCAAGACGCTACAATGAGAACAATAATAACAGCCGCAGAAACGGTGCGCAGTATACCGAACAGTATGAAGAGCAGTATGAAGAGCAGTATGAGGAAGAAGCTGCTTACGAAGAAGAGTATGTAGAGGGCGAATACGAAGGCGAATACGAAGAGGGCGAGTACGAAGAGGGAGAATACGAAGAAGGCGAGTACGAGGAAGGCGAGTACGAGGAAGGCGAATACTCCGAAGAAGCCTACGCCGAGGGCGAAGAGGGCGGATACGAAGGCGAGGAAGCCTACGACGAAGAAGGCTATGACGAGGAAGCCTATGACGAAGAAGGCGAAGCCGACGAGGAAGAAGCCGATGAGCAGGAACAGGAAGAAGCTCAGAACGACGAGAAGAATAAGAGCGAGTATATTGAGGATGTAAACCTGGCGCGTCTGATGGACTTTTTAGAGCATCTGATCGACAATCCGAATGAGCGCGGAAGGGTTGACCGTTCGGGTATGATCTGGAAGAAGCTCAACTGTACTGCGCTGCAGGATTGCGTTAAGGATATCCGCAATTGTCTGCCGCGTGCGGTACGCGCCGCACAGCGCGTATGGAACGAGCGCGAACTGATTATCGAAGCCGCCAACGAGCGCGCCAAGAGATGCACCGATCGTTCCGAAAAGGAAGCCGGTCAGCGCATCGAGGATTCTTATATCGAATCCGAGCGCATGAAAGCCGAAGCTAAGGAAAAGGCGGAGAACATCATCGAAGAAGCACAGCTGCGTGCACGCGCCATGATCGATCAGTCCGAAATCACTCGCCGCGCACATGAAGAAGCCGAGCAGATCCGCAGCGATGCGCAGAATGATGCCAATAACTACCGCGCCAGCGCCAGACAGTATACCGCCGCGCTGCTTGCCAACGTGGAGCAGGATATCAGCGTAGCGTTGGATGCCGTTCGCCGCAGCATTCAGAATAACGTCGGCAAATAATTGAAAACCGTATAAAAACGCTGTTCGGTCAGAATTTCTCGTGATTTTTCTGAACGGACAGCGCGTATTTTTGGAGAAGCACGATTACTGGTTGATGCCGCGCTCTGCACGCAGGCGTTCGACCAGCCGCCGCATATGCTCGCGCACGGCACTTTGCTGAAGCCATGCTTCGTCGGCGTCGGGCGTTTTGTCGCCCATCAGGGATACAAACTGACTGACCTTCAAACCGATCGCCTGTTGCATATCCTGATCGGAGCCCTTTGGGCTGATGAGATAGTAGCACAAGAGCGAATCCTCCTGCCCGATGCGGTGGGCGCGATCTTCTGCCTGAGAATGTACTGCCGGAGACCAATCCAGCTCGCCGAACACCACGCAGGTGGCGCGCTGCAGATTCAATCCTGCCGCAGAGCGCAGCGAGATGATGCACAGATTGCTCTTCCCATTCATGAAAGCGGCAGCGGCGGCATCCTTTGCCGTGTCGCTTTCACGCCCGGTGATGAACACCGGTTTTAAGCCTCTGAATTCTTTTTTATAGATGTCCATGACCTTGTGGTGATGGGCAAACAGCAGCACCTTTTCGCCGCCTTCGATCAGTGTGCGTACAAATGCTGCTACATACGGAGCTTTTGCGCAGCCGGTCGCCTGACGTTCGTCCTGGCAGATCTGATCTTCGATGAGTGCGCGCTCGGCAGGCGTAAGTTCATTCTGAAGCTGCGCAAGCTTTGCGTCGGAGGCGCTCATCATGCCGCGGTAGAGCGCATCGTCCCAGTCGATCTCCTGCACCAGTCTGCGCTTGGGCGGCAGCTCGTGCAGTACCTCCTGCTTGGTGCGGCGCAGCATTAGACCTTCTCGGCGCAGATGCTCGCCCAAAAGCTCAGGCTTTGATACGATGTTGGAATTGTAGCCGTAGCACCACTCCCGGCTGAAACTTTCCCAATCGCCCAGAAAATGAAAATCCAGAATGTTGACTACGTTCCATATCTCGCCGCCGTGGTTGTAGATGGGTGTACCGGACAGCCCGATCACCCGCTGCGCAGAGGAGGACAGCAGACTTGCCGCTGAGTATTTTTCACTTCCGGCGCGGCGCAGCTCCTGGATCTCGTCGAATATGATCGCCTTGAAGCGGTATTCGGGCAGAGTTTGCTTCCAGCCGCGCAGCAGCAGATAATGAATGATGTAAATATCCGCTTCGGGCAGGTCGTAGGGAGTCAGTCCGCGGATGACATGGAGGCGTACTTTTTCGCTGCCCTCGCGTTTAAACCGCAGAAAGCGCTCTGCTTCACGCTGCCAGTTGCGCATCAGGTGCGGCGGCACCACCAGCAGAGCCGGAAAAGATGCGCAGGCAGCCAGACAGGCAAGTGCCTGAACGGTTTTGCCCAGACCCATCTCGTCGGCAAGCAGCACGCGCTCGCCGTTTAGCAAAAAGGAAAGTCCCTGCTGCTGAAAACTCATTAATTCTCCATCGAAGGTTCCCTCCGGCGGCACGGCATATTCGGGCGCAAGACGCTGTTTTTCACGCCGAAGCACATACTCACGCGCTTCGCTCAGTGCCTGCTCCCAGCGCTTGCGGTCGGCTTCCTTGATGGTCAGCGGATAGCGCAGCATCAGCCAGTTCAGCTCGCCCACGATCCGCCTGTTCGC
>CAZYQB010000155.1:0-5405 GCA_964649595.1 uncultured Oscillospiraceae bacterium
AGATTGAGGACTGGATATATGATGGCAGCGCGGCAAATAGCCAGAGTCATAAGATTATAGTCAACGGTACGGATGAAGAATGCCGCTATCGATTCTATGATGAGACAGGAACTCAGACAGATGCGCCGATTGAAGCGGGGACTTATCGAGTTGTAGCATCGTGGGGATATCCTGAAGGCACAGCAGAGACGACTTTTACGATTAAGCCGTTGGTAGTTACGCTAAAGGCCGATGATGTGACAAAAGTTTATGGAGCAGAGGATCCTGAACTCATAATAGCGATGTCAGAAAAGATCGATAATGTTGATTTTGAGATCGTGCGACAGAAAGGTGAGGATGTTGGAGAATATGTGATCGACATTTCCGGAGCATCTGTACAGGGAAGCTATGAACTGGTATTTGAACCCGGCATCTTTACTATACAGCCCAAACCGATCAATTCAGCAAAGATCGCTGTTACGGATGACGGCAAGGTAACGGTTTGGGAAGATGGAGAATTGCAGGAAGATGTGGATTATATTCTCATCTATAGCAGCACAGAAATGGAGCAGATTGATATTCAAGGAATCGGAAATTATACAGGAACGATCAGTACTGCAATAAGGAAAGGAGAAAGAGAAATCATAGGATTTTCTTTTGAGCAAATGATAGACAATAAGATACTATGGATCGCAATGATGGTGATTATGCTGTCGGGAACGATCATTTGCGGTGTACGTTGGCACAAATTGAATCAGCAACTCAATAAGGAGCGTCTTAGACTGCTGGATGCGGTAAGCCGACAGAGCAATCGCACGATCCGAGAGACTCAGGAATAAGAACGGCGGTTTGAAATGTTTGCATTTAGAGTATGCAGAAGGAGCAGAATATGGGTATTAAGGTTGAAGCGGCAGCATACAGCAGCATTGGTGGCAGAAAAAATAATGAAGATAATTTTTATCTAAATGGCGTATTTCTAAAGCGTGAGCAAATGGATAAGGGCGGCAAAGCTTCATCCATACATACACAACCGATTCAGGTCTATTCGGTGCTTGACGGCATGGGCGGCGGCGAATTTGGAGAATACGCATCGTTTTATGCGGCGAGCCGGATCAAGGAATATCAGACTATCAGCGATCATGTGGATAATGCGGAGAATCTGCGCAGTTTTCTGACGGATGTTTCGAAGGGGATCGATAAAATCTCTTTAGAGCATGGGCTGAAGAGTGGTTCGTGCGGAAGTACGGTTGCAATGGTCATTATCGGTGATTGGTGGTATCGCACGGCTCATGTAGGGGATAGCCGCGTATATCTTATGCGGGGCGGAGAACTGACACGTTTGACAAAGGATCAATCTGAAGTTCAGCGCATGGTGGATGCCGGCAAAATTACACCAGAAGAAGCATGGTCTCATCCGCGGAAGAACATCATTACGCATCATTTGGGAATGCCGCTGCGCACCGGTGTTTTACATTCCATTATCGGAAATCGTGCACCGCTGCAAGTGGGAGACTGTTTTTTGATTTGCAGTGATGGCGTAAGTGATAGTCTAAAAGATTCGGAGATAAAGCAATTGATTCGTTCGGAGAGCAGCGTAGAATCGATTGCCAGTATGATAACGCGCTGCGCCAAAAAGCGTGCTGATGAGATGGGCGTTGAATCAGACAACATTACATCGATCGTATTGAAAGTTCGGGAAATCGCAGGCAGCGGCGAGGCGGAGCGCCGCGTTAAGCGGCTGGTATTCCGACGAGGAATAGCGGCAGCATTTACCATACTGTGTGCGATCGGAGCTATTGTGGCGGCGATGATGTTGGTTTTCATGTAAACAATTATACTGGGAAATACGAGGGGATATTTGTGACCACTTTGGAACAACGCCTGATAAAATACAACGAGGAAGGCTTTTTCGGGGAGTGGAAGTTGGATGGTGCAACGCCGGATGCGGCTTTGTTGGGAAAAGGTTCATTTGGGCGAGTATATGCTGTGACTCGAGAAGAAACCGATAATTTAGGGCGTACAAGTCGATACACTGCTGCGATAAAAGTAATTCCGGTTGATGAAGTTACCTATATCAAGCCTGAAGAGCGCAGTAGAAGTAAGGGATGGAAGCAGGCGAAACTGAATCGGGAGCGAGAAGTGGTTGAAACTGAAATCGAGATTATGAGGCGGCTTGAAGGAGAGAGCAGCAATATTGCTTATTTCCAGAAAAGTGAGATCATTCCTCGAGATGATACTGAGTTGGAGAGCTGGGATGTAATCATCTGCATGGAAAAGCTGGTTGTATTGCGCAGACATCTCAGAGAATTGAATCTGTCTTATAAGTCACACGCTCATCTGATAGAGGTGCTGTATATCTGGAAAGAGCTTGGTGCAGCACTTACTGTTTGCGAAAAGAAATCCATTCTGCACACGGACATCAAGATTGATAACGTGTTTTATGCGCGAGGATCAGGACACTATAAACTGGGTGACTTTGGTACGGCTATACAGTCTAATACATTCAGAGCAGGCATCATACATGGCACGCATGAATATATGGCTCCGGAAATGTATCATAATAGCAAAGAGAATGGACAAGGCGGCGACAGTCGTGTTGATATGTATTCATTAGCTATTATGATTTATGAGCTGCTCAACGGTTACAATCTCCCACTTCAGCAGGGCAGCCGGGAGGCGGCATGGATGGCTCGACTGGAAGATATGAAGCCGGTTCCGCCCATCAAGGGGATTCCTGCGGATATCAATGCAGTCTTGCTGAGGTGTCTTGATCGTGATCCAAAGAGACGCTACGCTCGATGCAGCGAAATGGAAGACGTCATTTTGGAATTGTATTTAAAATACAAGAAAATGAAGCCGAACATTTCTGTGCCTAAATGGGTAATTCCCATTGCGGGTGTTTTGGTGGTAGGCGCACTTGGACTGGGTGTATTGGCTTTGTCTGATTCAGAAGAAGATAAGCGGATACCGTATGAACAGACGGCGGAACCGGCTATAACGCAAGTTCAGACGGAGAAACCAACCATAACGCAAGTTCAGACGGCACAGCCTATTCAAACGCAAATACCTACGACTGAACCGACGCCTGTCTCCACACCTAAGCCAGTGCTCGAGTTGAGCGTAGAATCTCAGGTGCTCCTTGAAAATGGCGGCGCTGCGATTCACGGACGCGTTGATGTGGATAGAATCGTGGATTGGCAGAACATGGAACTTCTTGTAAATGACGAGATCTGGGAGATGGAATTGACCGAAGAAGCGGACGGACAAAGCGGTTCATTCAGTGCGATTCATTCGTTGAGTGAATCGATCGAGAATGTACAGGTAACGGTTGTTTTGAGGCTTTCGGACGAAGAATATGTTCAATCCGAAACAATCAGCATACCTGTAATCGTACCGGTGGCAAGTCCAACTCCAATTCCGCAGATAACGCTTTTGCTGGAGAATCAGCACGTCGAAGCTGGAACCGGTGAAGTGACGATCAATGGTCATGTGACTATTGTGGGAGAAGTACGTCCCGAAGAACTGCTGGTTTCAGTCAATGGCAGCGCAATCGAGGCGATTTGGCAGAAGATTGATGAGGGGTATAAGTTTACGGCATCGATGGATATAGATTTGGAAGGTGTTGAAAATCTGGCGGTTAAGGTTCGATCCAAGTTAAACAACCAGATTGCGTCTACGGAACAGCTTGTGCCGATTACGACACCTGCGCCAACACCGGAGCCGACGATGGAAAATTATGAATCGATTCGTATTGATAACGTGGAACTTTTGAACGGACAATGGCTTGGTGCCGATCAGGCAATTACGCTTTCGGGCAGTGCGCAGCCAAGAAAAACATTGGATGTGACCGTAAATGATAATCTTATCGGTCGATATGCAATAGATGTCAACGGAGAATTTGTAGTGGATATTTTGTCAGGCTCTATGTCAACAGGAGAAAATACGATCAAGATAAGTTATTCTCTGATGGACAACGATATATCGATTCCTGTGGAAGTCGTGCTTTATGTCGATTCGGATAAGCCGGAGATCGAAGTCCAAGGCGAAATAGACCAATATACGAATTCGTTAGAAGTTCGCGTTGAGGATCAAGACGAGCAATGTAGTGCAGAACTGTATGTTGATGGAGAGAAAAAAGGTGAAACAACGGTTCAAAATGGAATCGCTATTTTGCAGAATGTCGATCAACTGTCACTCACGGCGGCAAGTGCAATTCAAGTCGTCGTAACCGACAGTGCAGGAAATAAAGCACAGCAGACCATTGTCTTTAATAGAAAGCTCGGCGGTATCACGATCAGCAATGCGGAGGAACTATCAGCTAAGCCTGTGGGAAGCAATACGGAAGTATTCATTCGCGGTATTACTGATCCGAATGTGGAACTAAAGATCATGTGCGGCGAGAAGAATTACACAGTGAAGGCAAGTGAATCGGGAGACTTTAGCTGGAAGATCGAACATGAAGCATTGCAGCAGGGCGAGAATATTCTGACCATTCAGTATTTCAAGGTAGATGAAATAGCCGTTGAGGAAGGATATGGGCAGATCAAGCAGGTGCTGATCTACGATGACACCGCGCCGGAGGCACGGGTAGGTGACCCGTTGATGCATCAGCATACGACCTTGCTGGATGTTGAAGTAGGCGGAGAGTCGGAATATATAATCGATTTGATGCACAATGATGTTCAGGTCAATACTATGACAGTATCTGCTTCCGGTTGGCACGCGGTAAATGTACCGGATGATGTGGAGTGGAAAGAAGAGGATCAGATTGAGATCGTTGTATCGGATCAGGCAGGGAATGCTTCTCGAGTGCCGATTGAATACAATTATATCAATCCGATTATCATCGAAAACCAGAATGAACTGGAAAATCAGATATGGGGTGGAGATGACAAGGTTTATCTGAAGCTAGATGCTGAGCCGGGCTGTGATATGGAGATACTGATAAATGATGAAGTAATGATGGTTGATGGACAGATATCGGAAATTTATGAAGGAGATTGGGATATTACTGCCTTCTTAAAGAATGGAGTCAATAAGATCAATGTGCTCTATGGTACAGATGGTGTGGATGATGAACTGCTTGTACAGGAAACGGCAGCTAAATTACAATTGACTTATGATTTGGAGTCCCCTGTATCAGCAGTAGCGCCCACCATTATTACCCGAGATACTACGGAGCTGACCGTTGCCACATCAAATGAACCATATGGATACGGTGTGCGTCTGTTGGTAAATGGTAAGGTTGTATGGAGTCAGGATGACATTCAGACGGATATAGTAGAGATTGGTAATTTGTCCGAATTTTCATTCAAAACGGCAAAGACAATATCTGTTTCCATAACCGACTATCGCAATGAAGCTGTATCGTATGATCTGGTTTATGAAAATACCAGCACATTATATGAGGCGTTCGCATTTGCGAA
>CAZYQB010000156.1:0-5383 GCA_964649595.1 uncultured Oscillospiraceae bacterium
TCGTTTTCTTCTTCGTTTTCTTCTTCGTTTTCTTCTTCGGTCTGCTCTTCCGCTTCCTCGGCTTCGCTCTCTTCAACCGGTACTGCAGCGGGCACAGGCGCTGCCTTCTTCTTTCTCAGAATGACATACAGCGTACCGTTCTCCTCGAAGTGTGCCATCGCACGAGAAGGATCATCTGCAGATTCGGCACGAGCGAGCATCTCTGCCATACCCTCTTCAAACTGCTCCTCCTTGCCGGCTGCGGGAGCAAGCGTCATGCCGTCCTCGGCGCGCATTGCGGCACCGCGCGGCAAATACTCGCGAATGCGCATCTTGCTGCCCTTGATGGTATCATATACCATGTAAACCACGCCGGTGGCGTCCTGACCAACCGCACGTCCCACTACGAATCTGCCGCCGATCACATCACCGGGGCGCAGATGGTTGGCAATAAGAGGCGCATTGGCATCCTTTCCGCAGTGGGGGCATACATTGCTGCCTCCATTGTCCTGCATACAATACATACAAAGCTTGGTAGTGTCCATTTTTCTTTCTCCTTCCCACATACCTGCTTGAGTTGTCAGATTTTCGTGAGCCGCTTTATCAGCTCACACCGGGTACTGCATTGAACCTGTTCTACGGAAGCATCTCCGTCAATCAGCACCACTCTGTCGGGATTATCGCGTGCGACCTTCATATATCCCTGATACACGCGTTCCACAAAGGGCTGCTTTTCCAGCTCCAGCCGATCAGGCTGAGAGGCGGCAAGGCGGCGGCTCATCGCCTTCATGGGCGGCAGATCATACATCAGCGTCAAGTCGGGCATGGTACCGCCGATGGCGGGATCATTGATCGCCCGGATCATAGCCTCGCCCAGTTCACGTCCGCAGCCCTGATAAGCGACCGACGAATCAATAAACCGATCACACAGCACCATCGCGCCGCGCCTGAGCGCAGGCACGATCACCTCCCGAACGTGCTGCGCACGCGCTGCCGCATACAGCAGCGCTTCGCACTCATCGCTCATGCCGACGTTCTGCACATCGAGTATGATCGAGCGAATGCGCTCGGAAATCGCACAGCCGCCCGGCTCTCGGGTAGTCACCACATCATAGCCGCTTACGCGCAGCCACTCTGCGGACATACGCGCCTGAGTGGACTTGCCGCAGCCGTCGGAGCCTTCAAAGGTGATAAACAATCCGTTCTCATGCCACGACCGCGTATCCTCATCGCCCAGCAGCAGCTCCCATAGATCGCTCACATTCTCGGCGATTGCACACGCCCCCGCATCGTGCAGCTCTTCAGAACTTCCGTAGCCGTACAGCGCGCCAATGCCGTCGATATCATTCTCGATGGCACCGATGATATCGGTGGCGCGGTCGCCGATCATGCAGGCTCGCTCGTACTTTTCGGGCAGTGCGCGGCGCACGATGGTTCCCTTGTCGGCGTGATGCTCGTTCAGCGAGATCGCCTCCAGACGGTCAATATACGGTGCAAGACCAAAATACTCGATAATTCGGCTCGAAAAATCAATCGGCTTTGCCGTTGCCACAGCAATATATGCACCGCGCTTTTTGAGCGCACGCAGCAGGGCAGGGATTCCGGCGTACACCGAATTTTCCTTCCAACCAACCACGGCGAATCGCTCCCGATAAAGCTCGACCGCCTTGTGTGCGTCCTCGGCGTTGAACATACCGACCCGCACAAACGATTCAAACAGCGGCGGACCGATGAACGAGCGCATCTGTTCATAAGACGCTTCGGGTGCGCCCATTTTCTCCAATGCATATTTGACGGAATTTACGATCCCCGGTTCCGATTCGGTGAGCGTTCCGTCCAAATCAAACAAAATTGCATCATATTTCAAGGCATATCCACCCCAATATATCATGATATGTCCATTGTACAATTATATTGTGTTTTTTGCAAGTATAGGTTTATGGAATATTGTATGATAGTTTATTTGTTTGCAATGAAAAAGCCCCCGCCACCTTTTCCAATGTCACTTAGTTAATGATATTCCATTTCTCATTCTGTTGATAAAATATATCTGATCTGGCAAGAATGTGCGAGCTAATCAGACCGACGGTATATAAGTATTTAAAGCGGATCACCACGCAGTTTTCTCCCTTTTTGATTGATAATTGCATAAAAACGTGATAAAATAATGCAGTAAACCCTATTCGGAGGTGCAATATGCGAGAATTCGATTTCAAAGTATCTGCTTCAAAGCTGCTGACCAATGATATCGTTAATATGCTGGGTTATATCCACGAATACAAAGGACAGCAAAATCTTTTTATTGAAGCGAAAGCTGATATATTATCGCATCTGTTGGAAATCGCAAAAATCCAATCCACGGAAGCATCCAACCGCATTGAAGGCATTTATACCTCCGATGAACGCATCAGAGCCCTGATAAAGGAGAAATCCGCACCGCGCAACCGCAACGAAAATGAAATCGCCGGATATCGTGATGTACTGGCGACGATCCGTGAGAGCTACGACTATATTCCCCCTCGGTCGAATGTTATCTTACAGTTGCACCGCGACTTATATCAGTACAGCGGCATGGGCATCGGCGGTCACTTCAAAAATACGGATAACGTAATCGAAGAAAAAATGGAAGACGGAACAACGCATATCCGCTTCCGTTCCGCGACCGCATTCGAAACTCCTGATATGATCGAAGCTCTCTGCACTCAGTTCTTGAGGGAAGTTGATCGCGGTGAAATCGATCCTCTGCTGCTGATTCCCATGTTTGTGCTGGATTTCCTCTGCATCCATCCTTTCAACGACGGCAACGGACGTATGAGCCGTTTGCTGACCCTATTGCTTCTGTATCGCAGCGGGTACATCGTCGGTAAGTACATCAGCATCGAAATGCTGATTGAAAAGACAAAGGATACCTACTACGATGCGCTGCAGGCAAGCTCTACCGGCTGGCATGACGGAACGAATGATTATATGCCTTTCGTTTCTTACATGCTGGGCATTATCAAAAGCGCATACAAGACTTTCTCTGAGCGTGTGGAGCATCTGACCACGAAGGGCATTTCCAAGCCAGAGCGCGTGCGCCAGTTTATCGAAAATAAACTGGGCAAGGTGACGAAAAAAGATATTATAGATGCCTGCCCTGATATCAGCACCACAACCATAGAAAAAACGCTTGGTGAGCTAGTGAAGGATGGAACGATTACCAAGGTTGGTAATGGGCGCGGGACGGGGTATATCTACAATCGATGATGTAGCAAAGTAGCAGGACTACAAAAGGCGATATTCCTGCTATATTCCTCCACCATTATCCCTCATTTGTTGCGGGTAAACTGAATGTGTCGGAGCTGGCAAGGGTGTGTGGGTTGAGTAGACCGACGGTGTATAAACATCTCCGTTTTCAGAATGTTAGTAATAGATACTCCACAGTAAGTCATATCATTGCATCAGGGAGATCTCGCAATATATCAGTCTAGATATATTTCCGAAATTAAATATATCAAATTCGATATACTGCTTATTGACAAGAAAGTTCAACTTTTTTATAATACAAACTTGGAGGTACGGCAGAACGCAAAAGTATTTACGATGACATCCGAGCTTTCCGCGAACATGAGATTTTAAATGTGACTACTCCGCAGGGAGCAAACAGAGAATACTCTGTTACCAAGCGTCTCTTTGAACTTTCCGAATTAAAGATGATAATCGATGCCATTCAATCCTCCAAATTTTTGTCTGAAGCCAAAACCCGTGAACTTATCAAAAAATTGGAAAATCTGTGCAGCAAACATGAAGCCCAAACTCTGCACCGACAGGTTATCCTCACTAATCGGGTTAAAAGTATGCAGTCCAGTCAAACACTGCTCCAAAGCGTAGATGTCATTCACCGAGCCATTTCTCTCAATACCCAAGTCAGCTTTCAATATTTCGACTATGACATAAAAAAGCAAAAACATTATATGAAAAAGGGCGAAAAGTATGTAGTAAGTCCTTGGGCAATGATTTATACCGATGACAATTACTATCTTTTAGCCTATACTGCCGGTAAATTCAAGCACTTCCGCGTCGATCGAATGGATAACACTACCGCCATGACGGTTGTCGTTAATGATACGGAAGTCGCTTCTCTTGAACGGGAAGGCGCAGAAGCGTTTGCAAAAGTAGATATGTCTGCCTACTCCAAATACACCTTCTCCATGTTTGAAGGCGAAATGAAACATATTACAATGGTCTTCCAAAATCGAATGATGAAGACTGTTATGGACCGCTTTGGTCGAGATGTCATGGTTATGAAGGAAGACAATACCCATTTCCGCATTACAGTTCCCATTGCTGTCAGCCAGCAGTTTTATGGATGGATCTTCGGTTTAGGCAAATCCGTCCGCATCATCGGACCTGAAGAAGTCAAAGAAGGCATGAAGAAAGCTCTGGCAGATATTACAGCAAGATACGAAGAACAGTAATCTTTGGACCAGTCCATCTGCGGCTGGTCCATTTTTATATAGAAAAACGACACCTCCTTTTCAGAAGGTGCCGTGGATCAGCCGATTATCGATTTGTTGTTGTGCCAATGGTTTAAGAGTGGTTTAAACTGGTTTAAGCAAGGCGGTAAAATCCCTGATTTTTACCCCAAATCACCCTTATAGCCCCATTTTACAGCAATTCTTACTTCTGGCTCTTCATCGTGGGGAACAGCAGCACGTCGCGGATTGCCTGGCTGTCGGTCAGCAGCATGGTCATGCGGTCGATGCCGAAGCCGATGCCGCCCGTGGGGGGCATACCCAGTTCGAGGGCGTAGAGGAAATCCTCGTCGGTGGTGTTGGCTTCTTCGTCGCCCTGGGAGAGTGCTTCTTCCTGAGCCTTAAAGCGTTCGCGCTGATCGATGGGATCGTTCAGCTCAGAGTAGGCATTTGCCATCTCCCAACCGTTCATAAAGAACTCGAAGCGCTCCACATAGTCGGGATTGCCGGGCTTCTTCTTGGTCAGCGGAGAGATCTCAATGGGATGATCCATTACGAAGGTGGGCTGGATCAGGTGTTCCTCGACGAACTCCTCGAAGAACAGGTTGAGGATGTCGCCCTTCTTATGACGGTTCTCAAACTCAACACCCTTCTCCTTGGCAATGGCACGAGCCTCTTCCAGCGTGTGGATTCCATTAAAGTCCACGCCGGAGTACTTCTTGACCGCGTCTACCATGGTGATGCGCTCGAAGGGCTTGCCCAGATCCATCTCGATGCCGTTATACACGATGGTGGTGCTGCCCAGAACTTCCTGCGCCAGATGGCGGTAGAGATTTTCGGTCAGATCCATCATACCGTAATAGTCGGTATATGCCTGATACAGTTCCATCAGGGTGAACTCGGGATTGTGGCGGGTATCAACGCCCTCATTGCGGAATACGCGTCCGATC
>CAZYQB010000157.1:0-5383 GCA_964649595.1 uncultured Oscillospiraceae bacterium
GGCAGAGGTTCATGATTTTGAAAAGAAGCTGGTGTTTGAAGGCTGTCTTGCGGTAGAGATTCTGGCATCGCGCGGACGCATGACACTGGCATTCGGCCCCTTGAAGCCGGTGGGTCTTGTGGATCCGCATACCGGTAAACAGCCTTATGCGGTGGTGCAGCTCAGACAGGATAATGCAGCGGGCACGCTGTTTAATCTTGTAGGCTTCCAGACGCGCCTCAAGTGGGGCGAGCAAAAGCGCGTGTTCTCCATGATACCCGGTCTGGAAAAGGCAGATTTCGCTCGCTATGGCGTGATGCATCGCAATACCTACCTCAAAAGTCCGGAGGTGCTGACCGAAAACTTTGCTCTCAAGGGCAGAGAACTTTTGCGCTTTGCCGGACAGATGACCGGCGTAGAGGGCTATATGGAATCGGCGACCAGCGGTCTGGTGGCAGGTATCGGCTTGGCATACAGGCTTATGGGCAGGACAGAGCCGGTATTCTCCGGCAAAACGATGACGGGAGCGCTCATGCGGCACACCATTACTCCGAGTGCAAACTTCCAGCCGATGAACTCTAACTTCGGCATTCTGGAGCCGCTGGGTGAAAAGATAAAGGGTAAGAGGAACCGCTATGAGCGTTTGTCCGAACGCGCCATCGCGGAGATGAATCGGACGATCAGTGAGTATGGGCTCAATCAATGTGGAGGAAACGAAAAATGACCATTAGGGGAACTACTATTTGTGCCGTGCGCCGCAACGGCGTGACTGCCGTTGCTGGTGACGGTCAGGTGACGATGGGTGAAAGCGTCATCATGAAAAACGGCGCGGTCAAGGTGCGCAGAGTATACAACGGTCAGGTCGTGACCGGTTTTGCAGGCTCCGTTGCGGATGCTTTTGCACTGAGCGAACGTCTTGAAGCAAAACTCAACCAGTTTGCTGGAAACCTCAAGCGCGCTGCCGTAGAGTTGGCGCTGGAGTGGCGCACCGATAAAGCGATGCGTCAGCTGCAGGCGATGATGATTTGCGCCGACAAGGAAAATTTGCTGGTGCTCGATGGCTCCGGCAATCTCATTGAGCCGGATGACGGTATTTTGACCATCGGTTCCGGAGGAAACTATGCGCTGGCGGCTGCCAAAGCGATGATGGAAAATACCGAACTGAGCGCAGAGGAGATCGCAAAGAAGGCATTGCTGATTGCATCATCCATCTGCGTATTCACCAACGACCATATTACGGTTGAGGTGGTGTAATTATGAACAAGCTCACACCCAGAGAAATTGTACGAGAGCTGAACCGCTATATCGTCGGTCAGGATGAGGCCAAGCGCGCCGTTGCAGTCGCTCTGCGCAATCGCTATCGCCGCGCACAGCTTTCCCCCGAAATGCAGGAAGAAGTAACGCCCAAGAATATCCTTATGGTCGGTCCTACGGGCGTCGGCAAGACCGAGATCGCGCGCCGTCTGGCAAAGCTGGTGGATGCACCGTTCGTGAAGGTGGAAGCCACCAAGTTCACTGAGGTCGGTTATGTGGGACGCGATGTGGATTCCATCGTGCGCGATCTGGTGGAGGCATCCATTCGCCTGACCAAGGAGATGCATGAGGAAAAGGTTAAGGAAAAGGCGGAGAAGTCCGCAGAGGAACGCCTTGCAGATCTGATTATCAAGCCCATCAAGAAAACCACCAATCCCATTGACCTGCTGCTGGGCAACAAGCCGCGACAGCCGGAGGTTTCCGCAGAGGAAAAAGAGCGTAATGGTGCGCGCCGCGAAGAAATTCTTATGAAGCTGCGCCGCGGCGAGATGGAGCATGAGTCGGTGGAGATCGAGGTGGAGGAGATCACTCCCCGCAGCGAAATTCCGGGCACCGATATGAACATGAACGATGTGCTTGGTTCGATCATGCCCAAGAAAACCAAAATCCGCAAGGTGGAGGTCAGAGAAGCCCGCAAGATACTCATTGCCGAGGAAAAGCAGAATATGATCGACATGGATGCGGTCTATACCGAAGCCATCGAACGCGCTGAGCAGGACGGCATCGTGTTTCTCGACGAGCTGGACAAGGTGGCAGGCAAGGCATCCGGTCACGGTCCCGACGTATCTCGTGAGGGCGTGCAGCGTGACATTCTGCCCATCGTAGAAGGCTGCACCGTGCCCACCAAGTACGGCCCGGTCAAGACCGACCACATTCTGTTCATTGCGGCAGGCGCATTCCATGTGTCTAACGTGAGCGATCTGATTCCTGAGCTGCAGGGTCGTTTCCCGGTTCGCGTCAACCTCAAGTCGCTGACCGTGAGCGATTATGAATCCATTCTCACTCAGCCCGAAAATGCCCTCATTCGCCAGTATCAGGCGCTGTTGGGCGTAGACGGTGTAAGTCTCGTTTTCGATCAGAGTGCCATTCATGCCATCGCAGAGCAGGCGTATGAGGCCAATGAGCATCAGGAAAACATCGGTGCACGCCGCCTGCATACCGTGCTTGAGCTGCTGCTGAGCGATATTGCCTTTAATGCCGGCGGCGGAGATGCTCCTGAGGTTGAGGTAAAGGTAGACGCGGAATACGTTGCGCGTCAGCTCAAGACCGAAGAAAAGAAAAAGGAACTTTCCCGCTATATCCTGTAAATAAAATGAACCAGCCCTTTCGCGCGTGCGAAGGGGCTGGCTTTGTGTATGGGAGTGCAGGGTATGATTTTACCCGATATAGTCAAAGGCGCGTTCGATATGATCTATCTTGCCGTCGGGACAGATCAAAATGGCATCGAACCGTGCAAAACGGTCAGTCAGGTGATGAGTTTGAAGGTAAACGGATGCGGCGCGGCTCAAAAAGCGCTGCTTGCTGCGGGTGATCGATTCGTATATCGATCCAAACTGCTCGCTGCGGCGCAGCTTGACCTCTACAAATATGATCGTTTCATCGATCTCGGCGATCAGATCGATCTCTCCGCCACGGATGGTGTAATTGCGCTCAAGAATTTTTGCACCGATGGACAGCAGATATTTTTCAGCGATCTTCTCACCGATACTTCCGATCTCACGGTTTTTGTTTTCAAGCATGGTCACTTGCCCTTTTTATTGCCCAGAATACCTTGAATGAAGCTTTGGCGGTGTTCAGGACAGGGACCGTACTGCTTGAGTGCGGCGATATGCTCGGGCGTGCCGTAGCCCTTATTTCGGGCAAAGCCGTATTGAGGGTACTTTTTGTCCAACTCGATCATGTAGCGGTCACGGGTGACTTTTGCGATGATCGAGGCGGCGGCGATCATATAGCTGTTTGCGTCGCCGTGAATGATAGCGGTGGACTGACCGGGCAGCCTGAGTCCGGTGACGGCATCGATCAGGAAATGAGCGCCCTGTGCGCCTGCAGCCGCCTCTTCCATGGCGGACTTGGTGGCATTGAGTATATTTACCTGATCGATCTGCTGCGGCGTTCTCCAGCCTGTACGGACGTACTGGGCAGCGTCCATCAGCTGATCATAGAGCTTTTCACGCTTTTTCTCGGAGACCTTCTTGGAGTCGTTTACGCCCAATATCAGCTTATTGCGCGGCACGATGATGCACGCAGTCACCACAGGACCTGCCAGTGGTCCGCGTCCGACTTCATCAATGCCGGCAACCGATGCGCCCTTGTCCCACAGCGGAGTTTCATATTCGGCGATCATGCGCTCAAGACGTTCACGGTCGGTTTCTCTCGCCATGCGGATGCCTCCTTATTGCATATCGTCGTCGAAAGCGGAGTTTTCGGAAGCGATAGGGGCGGCTTTAGGAGCCGGGCGGAAATCGTCCGGATGCAGGGGAGCGATCGGCTTGTCGAGGGTGATGCGTCCCACTTTGCCGCCGCGGAATTCGTCGAGGATGACCGCAGCGCCTCTGTCGGTGTCCAGTCGTCCGCCGGAGAGTATCCAGCCGCGACCTCTGCAGGCAGCATACAGCCAGCAATCGCCTTCGTCAATCGTTTCGGGCAGCTTGAAGCGCGCGCGTGCGGCGTCGGGAGCGATCTCCATGAGTCTTGCGATCAGGTCGTTTGCCAGACCTTCACTGTCTAAAATCTGGTCGCGCACCGAACCGAGGTAAGCGAGCGTGCGAGCATTGCCCTGATCGCCCAGCTTAGGCCAGAGCATACCGGGAGTATCCATCAGTTCGAGATAAGGTCCGACCTTGACCCACTGCTTAGTGCGGGTCACGCCCGGGCGGTCAGAGGACTTTGCGATGGCACTGCCGAAGATGCGATTGATAAAGGTGGATTTGCCCACGTTCGGAATGCCGATGACCATCAATCGCACCGTTTTCATAACGCCGCGCGCCTTCATCTTGTCAACCACCGGCTTGGTTGCCTGTTCGATGGCAGCCATAATTTCGCGGGTCTTGCCGCCGTTGGCATTGAAGCGGATGGCAGTCAGATTCTGCTTTTTGTAATGATCGAGCCACAGCTTAGTAACCTGATCGTTGGCAAGGTCGGCTTTATTGAGTACCAAAATACGCGCCTTGCCGCGGCACAGAGCGTTAAGATCGGGATTGCGAGTGGCATGGGGAGCGCGTGCATCGCACAGCTCGATGACTGCGTCGATAGACTTGAGCTGTTCGATGAGCATTCGGCGCGTTTTCGCCATATGTCCGGGATACCAGTTGATCTCAGGCATAAAGACACCTCCTTGGATGGGGAACACTCATATATGAGATGTTTTGTGAAGCGGTCTGCGACCGTGAAGGATTTGATACATGAAGTGCGCCCGACGGCGCGCTATAGGAGAAGGGAGAGTGTATAAAAACAAAGGAACCGCCGTTCAGCGGTTCCTTGCTTTTTGAGAAGCTTTTTTGAGAAATTCTTCTCAGTCGGTGCTCGGAGGGGTAAGGTTAATTACTTCTCCTTGACCTTGGCTGCCTTACCACTCAGATTGCGCAGGTAGTACAGCTTAGCACGACGCACCTTGCCCTGACGGATCACAGTGATGGAGTCAACGCGCGGGCTGTGCAGCGGGAAGGTACGCTCAACACCTACGCCGTAGGAATTACGACGAACGGTGA
Organism: uncultured Oscillospiraceae bacterium; assembly: GCA_964649595.1. Lineage (GTDB taxonomy): Bacteria > Bacillota > Clostridia > Christensenellales > Aristaeellaceae > RGIG2066. The sequence goes on from CAZYQB010000157.1 coordinate 5,001, forward strand.
AAGTTTCGCGAACCGAGCCATTGCGGCGAGCGATGACCACACCTTCAAACGCCTGCAGGCGCTCGCGGGAACCTTCGACAACCTTCACCTGTACGCGAACGGTGTCGCCTACGTTGAACGCAGGAATATCGGAACGCAGCTGGGCGTTCTCGATGGAACGGATGATCTCATTCATTGGAATATCCTCCTTTCCTTCAAGGGCGTTCTTATCCAGCACACAATCGTGCAGACAGCGGACCACCCGATGTCACAAGCCATATTTTATCATAGATCTGCATGCCGGGCAAACAAAGTTTCCGTAAAATCGGCAGGAAATTATGCGTCAGGCAGGCGGATACGGCTTACATTCCGGCTTGACGGGACGCGCGGCGGCTGATATGATG
>CAZYQB010000158.1:0-5370 GCA_964649595.1 uncultured Oscillospiraceae bacterium
ATATATAAAGCATATAAACAGAGGTGACTGTATGAAATTCGGAGACCGACTTCGTACTCTTCGCAAAGAGTACTCAATGACTCAACAGGATCTTGCAGAGTCACTGGGCTGTGCCAAGAGTACAATCAGTATGTATGAAAAAAACCTGCGTGAACCTTCTTTTGAAACCATCGAAGCACTGGCTGACATTTTCAATGTTCCTATTGGACGTTTAATGGAAAATACCAGCACTTCTCCCATCAAGAATCCGCCCATCCGCATCCCCGTCCTCGGCTCCATCCCTGCCGGCATCCCGTTTGAAGCCATCGAGGACATCATCGACTGGGAAGAACTTCCTGCCTCAATGGGCAAAGGCGGCGCGGAATACTTCGCCCTGCGAATCAAAGGTGATTCAATGTCCCCTTCCTACCTTGACGGCGATGTGCTGATCTTCCGCAAGCAGGAAACCTGCAACTCCGGTCAAGACTGCGCTGTAATAGTCAACGGCGACGATGCCACCTTCAAGCGCGTCAAAATCTCTGAGCGCGGCATCACCCTTCAGCCCCTCAACCCTGCCTATGATCCACTGTACTTCACCCATGAGGAATGTGCAGAGGTTCCTGTGCGTATTCTGGGTGTCGTTGCAGAGCTGAGAAGAAAGTTCTAAAGCAGCATATTATTTTTTATCCCTTCTATCCACATTGCCTTGTGAACAAAATAACCCCTCCGGCACAACCGGAGGGGCATTTTCAAAAAGGAGGAATCCCATGAGCGAATACGCCATCTACCTGCGCCGTTCCCGCGCAGACGAAGAAGCCGAGGCACGCGGCGAAGGCGAAACTCTATCGCGCCATCGAACCGCACTGTTTGATCTGGCGCGTCGGCTGAACCTAACCGTCACCGATCTGTATCAGGAAATCGCATCGGGCGACACCATTGCCGGACGCAGAGAAATGCAAAAGCTGCTTGCCGCCGTCGCCGCCCGAAAATACACAGGCGTGCTGTGCATGGATGTGGACCGCCTCGGACGCGGCGATGCCATCGATCAGGGTTACATCATGCAGACCTTTCTCTACTCCGGCACAAAGATCATCACCCCCCTCAAAACCTACGACCCCAACAACCAGATGGACTTTGAGTTCTTCGAGATGCGTCAGTTCTTCGCGCGGCGCGAATACTCCGCCATCAAGAGCCGTATGCAGGCAGGCCGTGAAATGGCAACCAAGGAGGGATACTTTGTCGGCAGCCGCGCACCGTTCGGCTATCGCATCGTGCCGTCCGATGACAAAAAATCCTTCACCCTTGAAATTCTGGACGATCAGGCTGCCACCGTGCGCCAGATCTACAGCTGGTATCTTCACGGCATCAACGGCAAAGAGGCAGGCTGCTACACCATCGCCCAGCGTCTCAATCAAATGGGCATCCGCAATTCGCTGGGCAACGAGTGGATCGAATCCACCGTGCGAAAGCTAATCTCCAATCCCGTGTACAAAGGCAACGTCACATGGGGCAAGCGCAAGCAACATATCGAAATGCAAGACGGCGCACGCATCAAGACCCGCCGCCTGAATGCCGATCACACCAATGTGCGCGGCAAGCATCAGCCGATCATCGATGAGGAAACTTGGAAGGCTGCCAACCGCGCTCTGCACGCCCGATGCAAGGCACACACCACCGCCGATAGAAAGCCCGCCTTCGTATTCTCTGGCATCTGCAAATGCGGCGTGTGCGGTAAGGCAATGATCCGCCAGCCCAATCCATCGCGCCCCGAATACGACATTCTCAAATGCTCCACTCCCGGCTGCTCCACCCACGGCTCCTACATCACCACTGTCGAAAAGCTGGTGCTGACGCAGCTTCAAGCATGGCTGACTGAGATCCCTGACACACAAGGCGCATCCGTACCATCCGAAAATCCTTCTGCCCAGATCGAAAAGCAGCTTCAGCTGCTCGAAGCGCAGAGCAGCCGCCTGTATGATCTGTTGGAGCAGGGAGTATACGATGTGCAGACCTTTATGAAGCGCCAGCGTGCCCTTGCCGAGCGCGAGAAGGCTCTGCGAGATCAGCTCAATGCCGTCGATCACGCATCCGAGCCGCTGTCCGATCAGATTGCACGCATCCGTCCTCAAATCCAATCCGTACTTGACTTGTATACGCTCACCGATTCAGTCTCGGAAAGAAACCAGCTGCTCAAGTCCGTCATTTCGCGCATCGTCTACACCAAACCTCGCCGACGCTACAAAAACGAAAGCGAATTTGCCGAAATCAAGCTGGATGTCTTTCCGCTTTCATTATAGCGTTTATACGCATGGATGCGGCGTATAATGTTTACGACTCCTGTATGCAGCAGGAACAGCTCGACGACCAGGTGGTCACCGTAAGCGGCATTGTGCCGGTACTGAGCGATGCTTCCTGCCGCCCGGTAAGTTCTCGCCCGTGCGCCTGCGAGTGCGACGGCTGCAGCTGCACCTGCACCTGCCGCGGCTGCGAAAACCTTACTTATAACGAAGCCGTCGAGAACGCCGAAAACAGCGCCTGCCGTCCGCAGCCGTGCGGCGCATGGACCTTTGAAAGCTGCCGTTCGTCCACTACCTGCGGAACCATCAGCAACCTCTCGATCGACCGCCTGTGCGATCGTCCGCAGTTTGCGCGCGTGCGCGGTCGGGTGAGCATCCCTATCGATGTACTGTTTGTCGATCAGAACTGTCAGGAATGGATGGGACGCGCGAATGTGTATGTCGATAAAGACGTACTGCTCGCCATTCCGGACGAATCCATCGTTCCCTTCACGCTCGAGAGCATGGTCAGCGCGATCTGCGTTTCGGGCACCTATCTGGGCAACTGCCAGTTCCGCATCACCATCTGCGTAACGGTCGTTCTCAAGATTCTCGCCGAGGTTGAACTGATGGTTCCCTCCTACGGCTTCTGCGCCATTCCGCCGTGCGAGGAATTCGCCGAAAACGTATGCGACGAATTCTTCTCCCTGCCTTTGTTCCCGCAGTCTGCCTGCGCAAGCGAGACCGCCTCAAACAGCACCAGCAGCACTTCCACATCTTCCAGCGGCACCTGCTCATGCACCATGTATAACGGCAGCTGCGTGACCAATCTGGGTCAGAGCTGCTCCACCTGCTCCTCCTGCGGCACTACCTGCGCCGGCTGCGCCCGTCAATGCCCGCGCTGCGGAAACGCCATGACACAAAATACTTAGAAAGTATTTTGTGAGTGATGTTTGCACCCTCAGTGCAAGTGATGCACGCCTGCGGCGTATAATGTGCACCTGCGGCGCATGATGTTTCGCTCTGCGAGCGAAGATTTGATTTGTCTGCGCCATCTAAGCAAAAAACGAGCGAATCACGGCTTACTTGGCTCTGATTCGCTCGGTGGTTTTGCAAAAAGTTCCGTTTCCGGATCGTTTTGATCCGAAAGCGTTTATATAGAAAAGCTCCATCCTTTTGGACGGAGCTTTTCGTGAACTGTGTTATCCTGCGGCTTTTGCCACCGCTGCCTGATGATCGGGGTCAACCTTATCGGTGCCGTGGGTACGGCTGTTGAGGAAGTGTACACAGATATGTCCATCAAAGTTATTATCGGAAATACTTCCGGAACCGTGCGGCATACCGTTGATGGAGCCAGCCAGCGTAACACCGCTGGAGAGCGTTACATATACCGCGTGTCGCTTCCACGACCATTCATAGTTATATATCTTGTACAGCTGCCAAGTGTCAAAGGCTGTCAGCGGTTCGATGTCGGCATGGTTATAACCGCCGCTGCGGCGAACGCGGAAGGAAATTCCGGTAGCCACATCCGTAATGATCGCGATCGAGCCATCCTTAAACTGACCGGATCTGCGGTTGTAATACTGATCGCCCTCGGAGGAGAACCAGTCCACATTCTTCACCGCGCCGATGGAAACCTGGATCTCTTCGCCCTCGACCTCTACGGGATCATCGCCGTCGGTATTGTCCTGCATACCCTCGTCTGCCGAAAGAGCCGCCGCATTGTAGATCGCGCGCAGCGTCTTGGGACCGGCTACACCGTCGGCATCCAGACCGTTGGTGTTCTGGAACCACTGAACGGCATCTTCCACATCATCATCATAGTAAGTAGGCGTGGTAGTCAGGTAGCCCAGCTCGGTCAGGCGCTCGATCAGCAGCATTACCTGATCGCCGCCCTTGCCCTTATAGAGCATAGTGGTCAGACTGGCACCGGCATATTTATCGGGATCATATTCGGGCTTGGTTTCGGTATCCTCTGCACTCTCGTTCTCTTCATCATTTGCGGGCGGAGTAGAAGTCACGCCGCCATTTGCAATCAGCGCATCCAGATCGCCCTCATAGAATAGATAACCCAGCATCTGACTCGAAGCGACCTTGCCATTTACCGGCAGCTTGGCATAAGTCTGGAAGGCAGCGACTGCATCCGTGGTGGCAGACCAATAGCCGCCGGTCGAATTGCCGGAGAAGAATCCTCGCTCCTTGAGCTTGCTCTGCATGGCACGCACGTCATCGTTATTGCTCATGCCGTAGGTCAGCTCTTTGTAGGCAGCAGAGATCGGAGGCAGCACCACATCGTCGCCGTCGTCCTCATCGGGCGTCTCACCGAATGCCGGAGCATCGGCAGAGAAGAGCAGCTTGAGCATTTCCACGGTAGCCGTATTTCCGTCCACCGTCAGACCGACTGCCTGCTGGAAAGCTGCCACTGCATCTGCAGTAATGCCGTAATAATTGCCGGTAGAGCTTTCATCAAAGTAGCCCAGCGCACGCAGACGAATCTGCATCGCCTTAACGGAGCTGTTATCCACCATGCCGTAGGTCAGCTGTTCATATTCCGGCTCCACAGGCTCAGTATCTTCTTCATCCTCGCCAGACTTGTCCGCAAACAGGAGCTGCTGCATCTCAACGGTAGCAGTCGATCCGTTTCCGGACAAACCGTTAGCCTTCAGGAAATCTCTGACCGCCGCAACCGTCATCGTCCAGTAGCCGCCGGTAGGATCGGTATTCAGATAACCCAGCTCCTGCAGGCGCTCCTGCAAGCGATATACCGCATCGCTGTTGGTCATGCTGTATTTCAGTTCAACATACTCCTGCAGCGCAGCTGTTGCGGTGGGCTCTACAGCGGGTGTTGCAGTGGGTGTTGCGGTGGGTGTTGCGGTGGGTGTTGCGGTGGGCTCTACAGTGGGCGTCGCAGTGGGCACGGGCGTTGCAGTAACTTCCACCTTGCCATTCGCGTCGATCGCATTTCCGGAATACAGCAGCTTGAGCATTTCAACCGAAGCCACGTTGGCGTTTACCGACAGACCGTTTGCCTTCTGGAAGGCTTTGACCGCGCTCGCGGTAACATTGTAATAACCGCCGGTGGAAGTCGTATTGAAATAGCCCAGCTCCTTGAGAC
>CAZYQB010000159.1:0-5363 GCA_964649595.1 uncultured Oscillospiraceae bacterium
CAAAAGGTATGTTGAATGCGCTTGAAAAGAAGTTTTCCGCGAAAAATATTTCATTGATCTGCGGCTCGTATTTTGATATTCCCTTCGGAGAAAACGTCTACGATGCCGCCGTGTCGGTAGAAAGTCTGCACCATTTTACCAAAGCAGAAAAGATCCCCCTCTATACTCGTTTGTGCGCAGCACTGAAAGAGAACGGATATTTCATTCTGACCGATTACTTTTCCCTGTCGGATGAAGAAGAACAGATGCATCATCAAAAATTGTTGACATTGAAGGCAGAACAGCGTATTCTGGATAATGAGTTTTATCATTACGATACGCCGCTCACCGTACAGCATGAAATCGAAGCGCTGTCCGAAGCAGGCTTTGCATCAGTCAAAGTGCTGAAACACTGGGGAGCAACGTATACGCTCAAGGCAGTCCGATAAATTCCAATCGAAGCGGAGGTACTTTCATGAAGGGACAAACCACATGGAGCTATGCTCCCTACAAACCGTTTCTGTTTAACGGCGGTGATATCTACGTCTGCCGCATCGCACCCGGGAAGGACTACATCCACGCCGAATGGCTGGGCGAAGCAGACGAAACGTACAAAATCTATCTGCGGGAAGAAAACACGAGCGAATTTGCAAAGGCAGCAGAGGTCAGCGGCTGCGAAGTGACTCTCTCCGGTCTCAAAGAATATCAGGATTACGAGTTCTTCGTGCAGTGCGGAGAAAAAAAGAGCCGCATCCGTCTGGCGCGAACGGGCGAAGCAGTCGGAACGGTGGTCAACTATCTTCATCCGCGCGATGAAGCCTACTCTTTCTCCGGAAGATACCTTTGCTCTCCTTCGATGGTTCGCTTGTCGAGCGGCGCGCTTTTAACCTCGATGGATCTGTTTGCAGGCAATGCGCCGCAGAATCTGACGCTCATCTTCCGTTCGGACGACAACGGCGAAACGTGGCACTATGTCAGCGAACTATTCCCCTGCTTCTGGGGCAAGCTGTTTGTGCATCGCGGCGAGCTGTACATGATTTCCTGCTCCACCGAATACGGCGATCTGCTCATCGGAAAAAGCACCGACGAGGGCAAGAGCTTCTGCGTGCCCACGGTCATCCTGCGCGGCGCGTGCAAATGCAATATGCCGGGCGTTCACAAAAATCCTCAGCCGGTGATCGAATATAAAGGACGAATCTACAACACCTGCGAATGGGGCGCATGGGCACAAAAATTCCACGCGCCGATGGTCATCTCTGCCGACGCAGACAGCGACCTGCTCGATGCCGCAAATTGGCACATCACGCCGCCAGTCATGTATGATCCTTCGTGGAAAGGCGTGGCTCAGGGCCCGAGTACCGGAAACATCGAAGGCGCGCTTGCCGTTGCACCCGATGGCGAGCTGTATAATATCATGCGATACGATACTGGCAAAACCACGCCTGACCGCGGCCTGGTGCTTGCCTATCGCGTAAATACTGCCGATCCCGATGCGCCGCTTGAATATTCTCATTCCATTAAGCTGATGGGCAATCATTCCAAGTTCAGCATATACAAGGATGAGGTAAGCGGTCTGTACTTCACCATCATCTGCCGCATCGACGAAACCGGTGCCGTCTCTGATCGCCGCCGAATTTCTCTGATGAGTTCAAGCGATCTTGAAAACTGGTCGCTCGTCACTGATCTCATAGACCACCGCCACGAAAGCAGACAGGAAGTCGGCTTCCAGTACGTCGATTTCCAGTTCGACGGCGATGATCTGATCTATCTGTGTCGTACTGCCATGAATCAGGCGCATAACTTCCACGATGCCAATTACCAGACCTTCCACAGGTTGAAGAATTTCAGAAGTTTCATTCACTAATAAGGAGGAAACCCTCATATGCGATACTTGATCGGACTCGACATCGGCACCTCGGGGGCAAAGTGCATCATCGCCGACGAGTACGGACGCGTCACCGCTTCCGCCACCATCGAATACCCTCTCTACACGCCGCAGCCGGGCTGGGCAGAGCAAGATCCCTCCGACTGGTGGAATGCCGTTGCGCTCGGCTCCAGAAAAATCCTCAGCAAAAGCGGCGCATCTCTCAGCGACATCGTAGGCGTGAGCCTGTCGGGTCAGATGCACGGTCTGGTCGCTCTGGATAAGCAGCGAAACGTCATCCGTCCCGCTATCTTGTGGTGCGATCAGCGCACTCAAAAGCAGTGCGACTGGATCACCGAGAAGGCAGGTGGTCTGAGTGGTCTTTTGAAGCTCACCAACAACCGTATGCTCACCGGCTACACCGGCGGAAAAATTTTGTGGCTGCGCGACGAAGAACCTTCCTCCTTCGAGAAAATGGATGTGTTCGTATGCCCGAAGGACTACATCCGCTATCGACTGACCGGCGAGATCGCCATCGATGCCTCCGACGCATCGGGCACCGGCTTCTTTAACACTAAGGAGCGCCGCTGGAGCAATGAGCTGATCGCCATTGCAGGCCTCAGCAAATCCATCTTCCCCATATGTCTTGAATCTACCGATCTGGCAGGTTATGTGACCCGTCAGGCTGCCGAACTGACCGGACTGCCCGAAGGTCTGCCCGTATATGCGGGCGGCGGCGATGCGGTCATTCAGACCACCGGCGCCGGTCTGATCTCTCCCGGTATTCTGGGCGTAGTCATCGGCACGGCAGGCAATGTATCGATGGGACTTTCCCATTACACTGACAATCCAGGCGGCAATCTGCAGATGTTCTGCAACAATGCCAAAGATCTATGGCACGCCTTCGGCTGCACACTGACCGCAGGCGGCGCTTACCGCTGGTATCGCGATACGCTGTGCGAATCCGATATCCGCAACGCTGCCGAAAAGGGCATGAATGTATATGACCTGATGGGACAAGCCGCCGAGCAGTCCGTGCCAGGCGCAAACGGCGTCACCTTCCTGCCCTATCTCACCGGCGAGCGCTGCCCCTACCCGGATCCCAATGCACGCGGCGCATTCTACGGTCTGTCTCTTGCCACCACCAGAGCCGACATCACCCGTTCGGTCATGGAAGGCGTTACCTACAGCTTAAAGCAGGTGGTTGACCTCATCGGCGGCTTTGCGTCGGCTGAGAAGGTATACACCTCCGGCGGCGGCGCAGCATCCCCGTTGTGGAGACAGATGCAGGCAGATATCTTTGATCTGCCGGTATACACCATGTCGGCTGCCAGCGAGGGCGGCGCATACGGTGCGGTCATGGTTGCAGGCGTAGGCGCGGGCGTATGGAAGAACCTCACCGAAGCCTCCTCCATACTGCGCGTAGAGACTGAAACGCTGCCCATCCGCGCCAATCAGGCAGCCTACCGCGAAGCCTTTGAACGCTACAGTGCGCTCTACCCCGCGCTCAAGCCGGTGTTTGATCGATAAACTTCTTTATCGTCATCACCATCTTCAAATCCTTTTCGCGTTTACAAGGAGATGAGCGCTCTTGAAGTACACATCCTTAAATCGTCTGACGGATTTCGAATTTCATGATGCTTTCCTGTTATTTATCAGTTTTTCGGACGGTACTCTGACTGCCTCGGCAAAGCATCTGAATATTCACAAGGATGCTGAACAGAACCCTTATCCGACCGATATGGAAATCGCGCAGGCACGTCTTACCTTTTATGACTTTTGTATAAACTCCTTCAATCTCGAAAGTACTTGGAAGCAGGATGTCGAAGGAAAGTGGTTTATATCAGAAGAACTCTGTATATTTACCGGCACGCAAGCTCAGCAGAAATTCCTCACTGAGCTGAAAAGCGGTATCACCGCATACAGCTTCAAAACGGCGGATGACGTTTCCCATTGTATTGATGCCGCCAGCAGCAATGAGCCGTGGTTTGAAATACACTTCACGTTCAGCTCAATTGCGATAGAATGGGATGAGTACCGAAAAATCGCATGGTATGATGAAAACCACCGGAGCAAAAACTGAATTGCCAAACATAAAAAGAAGCAGAGCCAGTTGTCAGCTGACTCTGCTTCTTTGCGCATTCACTCTTGCTTTTTCCGAATTTTCACGCTGCAAATTATGGTTTTTGCGTATTTTTGACCGCCTGATCGAATAAATTAATACCATTATGGAGGCTTGACCGGAGCGCTTCAGGTAAGCCCCGGAACATCCTGCCGCCATTCATTCATCATGGCGGTCACGCATCGTTTAACAGAAATATGCGCCGCCGGACAAAATCAAGGAGTGATACGATGGAAAATCCCAATAATCGCATGATTGCCGCAGGTCACCTCGAACGCCGTTTGGAGCTGAGTCACGAAGTCATGAACGAACCCTTCTACTCCGGCACACTGCTGGTCAAGCGCCTGTCCGGCGCGATCGACCGCCTGCCGCTTACGCTGCCCGGAAAGCTGCTCACCGCCGATATGGATTCCCCTGAACCACTACTGCTTCTTCAGGGGCAGGTACGCTCCTACAACAAGGTGGTAGACGGAGCAGGTCGCCTGATGGTCACGCTTTTTGCGCAGCATATCACCATCGGCGCAGAAAACGACACACTTAACCGCGTTGAGCTGACGGGCGCACTGTGCAAGCCGCCGGTATACCGTTCCACTCCGTTCGGACGCGAAATCTGCGATCTGATGCTGGCAGTCAATCGCGCATTCGGCAAATCCGATTATATTCCCTGTATCGCATGGGGCAGAAACGCTCAGTTTGCCTCTCGCTTCAAGGTAGGCGACCGCCTGCGGATCACCGGCAGACTTCAGTCCCGCGAATATCAGAAGCTGCTTGAAAACGGCGAATACATGGCACGCAACGCCTTTGAGGTAAGCTGCTTTACCCTTGAAAGCGAGACGCCGCAGCCGCCCATCGCTGCCGAACCGCAGCCGGTAAGCGAAAACTCCCCCATACTGGTACCTGCTACTTCACCGGTCTAAAATTCGGCACTTCCCCCTTAAGTTAAAGGAACGCATCCTTCGCTTTTTCGCCCGATGCGTTCCTCTTTCATATTCCCTAATTTTCTTATGCCTGCTCCGCCAGATCATCCAGCAGCAGCTCGCATCCTTCCACGATATCATTATACGTCACGTCGAAATTGCCGGTATACCACGGGTCAGCGATATCCCTGGGGCGGCTGCTGTACTCAAGCAGACGAAACATCTTCCCTTCGGGATCACCGCCGGTGATGCGGCGCATATTGGTGAGATTATACGATTCCATGCCGATCAGCAGATCGTACTTCCCATAATCCGCCTTGGTCATGCGGCGTGCGCACTTGCTGAAATCAACCGGAATCCCTACCTGCGCCAGCTTTCGGCGCGTGCCGTAATGTACACCGTTGCCCTCCTCCTCGCTGCTGGTCGCAGCGGAGGAAACCACGATCTTCTTCTCCAGACCGCGCTTTTTAATCATGTCTCG
>CAZYQB010000160.1:0-5358 GCA_964649595.1 uncultured Oscillospiraceae bacterium
AAGAGCTGGACATTCACCCCCACTCAGGTCGGCGCACAGATCGATCTGGAGCAGCAGCTGCAGACTGCGTGGGCATATGGTAAGGTGGGAACCGATCTGGAACGGCAGCAGGAGATCCATACGCTGCGAGAGCAGCCGGTCGATCTTTCGGCAACACTGACATATGATATGGCAGCGCTTGAAGCGTTTGTGGAAAATGTTCGCACAGAGATCGACTGTGATCCTGTCAATGCCACACGTCAGATAGTTGAGGTTGAAAAATTTGAATTCACAGATTCGGCGGTTGGATACCGACTGAATACCGAAGTGCTTCAAGCGCAGCTTTCTCAAATTATCCTGGAAGGCGGAGCTGAACAGATCGAGCTGGAGGTAGAAGTTCTGCAGCCCAGTCCGAGCAGAGAAGAGCTTGAAGCCGCTACCGTACTGCTGGGAGAATGTACTACTTCGCTTTCTACCAGTTCGAGAGCTCGAAATTCCAACGTAAATCTGGCGCTGGGATATTTCAATATGCTGGTTGTAGAGCCGGGGGAGACGGTTTCTTTTAACGATATTGTAGGCAAGCGCACCAAGGAAAATAATTTTAAGGAAGCGCCTGAGTTTTCAGGTACCACCGTTGTTACCGGTATAGGCGGCGGCGTATGTCAGGCAAGCACTACGATATACGGCGCAATACTGCACGCCGGTCTGGAGATCATAGAGAGGCATCCGCACACCATGACCGTCAGCTATGTGGCGGCAAGTCAGGATGCTGCCGTTAACAATGACGACAAGGATCTGTGCTTCAAAAACAACACCGAAGCTCAGATATTCATCTTCGCGGGGACGGATTACAAAGCGGAAACGGCAACCGTCAAGATATACGGCAAACCCATCGATACCAATGTGCGCATTGAGATAGTATCCGATATCACGCAGATGGATATCAAAGGCGGAAGTATCACCTACATAGAGGATACAGAGGGTACGCGCGTATGGTATGTGGACGATCCGCCAGTGCTGTATCAGGAGGGCAAGCCGGGTATGCGCTCTGCCGCATACAGGGTATATTACGATCTGACGACTGGTCAGGAAATCCGGCGTGAAAAACTTTCGAGCGATTATTACGCGCCGCAGAACGATGTATATCTAAAGGGTGTACACGAGCGCGAGTGATAAATGTCGATAAGGAAAGGATGCGATCAACGGTGAAGAAGTGCTTCTGTACACAGAAGGGCCCCAAAGCAGTCGGACCTTATTCCACGGCAGTGGTTGCCGGGGATACTGTCTATTTGTCGGGAATGCTTCCTTTGGATCCGACCAGCAACAAAATCGTTGAAGGCGGAGTTGAAGCGCAGGCAATGCGGGCGTTTGAAAATATTCGCATAGTGCTGCAGGAAATGGGACTGGGCGTGGAGAATGTCGTAAAGGTATCCGTATTTATGACGGATCTGAAGGACTTTGCGGTGGTCAACGCGATCTACAAAGAGTGTTTCGGTCCCGATTATCCGGCACGGAGCTGTGTGCAGGTGGCAGCATTGCCCATGGGTGCACAGATCGAAGTCGAGGTTACGGCAGTTACTTGTTAATAAACGACGATATCAGCAACACATAAGAGGGGGATACAAGTCATGATTGGTAATGCAGAAGTCAAGGTATTTGCGGGCAGCGCCGGACGTGAGTTCGCAGAGCGTATGTGCAAGTGGTTGGATTGCCCGCTGGGTGATTCCACGGTCATCCGTTTTTCCGACGGCAACACCTTCGTTCGCATCAACGAGTCCGTTCGTGACCGCGCGGTATATCTGGTACAGCCCATCGGTATGTCGCCCAATGACGAGTTTGTTGAGATCCTGTTCTGGATGGATGCTTTCAAGCGCGCCAGCGCTTTCTCCGTCACTCTGGTCATGCCTTACTTCGGCTATGCCAAGGGCGACAAGAAGGACGAGCCCCGTGTTTCCATCCGCGCCCGCGTATGCGCTGAGACCATCGAGCTGGCAGGTGCCGACCGCGTCATGATTATGGACTTGCACGCCAGCCAGATCCAGGGCTTCTTCAAGAACTCTATGGATCACCTGTATGCCATGCCTGCACTGGTTCAGTACATCAAGACGATGGATCTGGAAAACATGGTCGTCGTTTCTCCCGATGCCGGCTATGCCAAGCAGGCTCGCCGCTTCGGTGCTGCTCTCAAGCTGCCCGTTGCCATCGGTGACAAGCAGCGCAGCGACCACAGCGAAAACGCCGAGCTGCTCGAGATCATCGGCGACGTTGAGGGCAAGAATGCTCTGATCGTTGACGACTTCACCATCTCCGGCGGCACGCTGGTCAATCTGGCAAAGCAGCTCAAGGCTCGCGGCGCAAAGAAGATCATCGCTGCTCTGAGCCACAACATCATCTCTGAAAAGGGTGTTGAAAAGATCGAAAACAGCCCCATCGAGATGGTTCTCTCCACCGACACCGTGCCCAATCCGCATATCATCGGTCATGACAAGTTCAAGACTCTGTCGGTAGCTCCCATGTTCGCTGAGACCATCCGCCGCTACCACAATTACGAGTCTATCAACGAGCTGTCCTACGCTCTGCCGGATGACCTGTTCAAGGCCTGTATTGAGACCATCAAGTAAAATTGATTGTTTGATTGATTCGTCTATACAGAATCCGCCCCGCTTTCCAAATGTGGAAGGCAGGGCGGATTTTTATTGATTTGTAGGAAATGAAGGCTGAGTGACTTGCTTCTTATTGGATTTTCTGCGCAAAAGAAGCTTTTTGACTTTTGCGGTCAGCGGTGTGGTGATGATGAAGATAACGGCAAAAAGGGCAAGCGTCTATCGGGCAATGACCCGATTCGACGCGTCCTTCGCTATATCCAAGAATCAGCGCGATGATAAAAGATGCGATGAGCGACTCAATAAAGTTGCGGAGCAGTATTATTATTTTTATGCGGTGTTATCGGATGACTTCGATATCCATGGGTGAGGTGAGCGTATATCGCGCGGCATTTGCGCCGTGCAGTTTAACGGATGCTTTGCCGTCTGCCCAACTGATATCCACCTTTACGCCGCCGGGCAGGCACAGTCCCTTGATGAATCCGTTCTTCCACGCAGAGGGCAGCGCGGGCAGGATGCTTGCGGTGTTTTCGTGTACCTGCAAAAGCATATTCATGATTGCTGCAGGGATGCACATATTGGCGTCAATCTGGAAGGGAGGACGGTTGCCGCCCCATGCGGATGCAACCTTGGTGTGAACATGACCCCAGAACATGGTATTACCCTGAGAGCGCCAGTCGTTGTGGTAGGTGAACAGGTTGCTGCCTACGCAGGAACGAGCGAGAATCTCCAGTGCAGAGAATGCCTCGTCGCCGTCTCCCAGACGGGCGCGCACGCACGCCATGTTGCCCAGCGACCAGCCGGTCTGCTGATTAAGACCGACCACCTTGCGCTTTTCAAGAGAAATACGCACTGCGTTAAACATCTCATGCTCGGGACCGATTTCTTCTCCGGGGAATACGCCATAGAGATGGGATTCGTGGCGATGGTTATGGTTTTCATTAAGACCGGGATAGAGCCACTCGCGCAGTGCGCCACTTTCGGGATCGGTTTCGTATTCGGGCAGCTTTTTAAGCAGCTTTTCCCAGCGGTCGGCATCTTCTGCCCACATATCCAGATGGCGGCAGCCTGCGATCAGATTGGTCAGCAGCTCGCGCATGAGTGAAATGTCCATCGTAGCGTTGACGGCCATGCTGGTTTTCTGACCGTCCGATGGATTGTTTTCGGGTGACATGGAGGGGACGAAGATTGCCTTTTCGCCGGAGAAGTCTACAAAATCCTCATAGAACAGCGCGGCTTCGCGCAGGAAGGGCAGAGCGCGCTCGCGCAGGAAATTGTCGTCGCTGGTATAACGCCAGTAATCATAGTAGTGCTGCGCGATCCATGCCGCGCCACCCGTCCACGTCAGCCACAGCGGATCGTGGCAGGATGCAAGCCCCGAAAGAGTCTGCGATACGCCCATCAGTATGCCGCGGCATCCCATCACGCGCTGTGCATTGTGCTGAAAATCAGGAATGAGCGAGTCGTAATAGTCAAACATGGCGAGCATCATGTCGGTCAGACCGCCGATAGGAGCCTGCCAGTAGTTCATCTGAATGTTGACATCGTTGTGATAGTCGCTTGCCCACATGGGCTTTCTGTCGCCGTTCCAGATGCCCTGAAGGTTGGGCGGCATCGCGCCGGGGCGACAACTGGAAATGAGCAGGTAGCGTCCGAAGTGAAACAGGCGAAGCAGAACAGCATTCAGATTTTCGTTCTCGTCCAGCTCTTCGAGCAGGCGCTCGTTGGTATCGGGAACGTTGGTGATGCCGTTAACAGAGAAATCAACCTGATCCATCAGCAGACGGTGCAGCGCAGTATGTCGCTCAAGCAGCGTGTCGAAATCATCCGAAAGTGCACACAGATGCTCATAGGAAGCTTCGCCGCATTTTGAAGAAGGCTCGAGAACGTAGGCAAAGAGCGCATAGGTGGCGTTTTTAATGGAGCAGGCACCGTCCTTCCACTCGGCTTCACCTTCTGCCTTGAGAAGGCGCAGTGCGCCGCTGAGCGAATACAGGGGGGTGCTCATGGAGAAGAGCGTGCCGTCTGCACGGGTATCATATTCCAGATTTCCGTCCTCTACGCAGCCGCTGCGTGCGGAGAGCAGGATCAAAGACGGACGGCTTAAACGGATTTCAATGATGAGCGCATCATCTTTGCGCGAAGCGAATATGCGGCGGCATACCGGATCGCTGCCGTCGTTAAAAGAAACGGCATCAACGCCTGTGGAAAAATCCAACGTGTGCATATATTTGGTGCACAGACCACGCGTTGAAATGAACGGGCGCAGGATGGGACCGGGCAGATAGCAGCCCATACGGGTATATTTGGGGATCTGTTTTTTCCATTCACTATCCCACAGCTTGTAGGCTTCATCGCGGTGCCCTGCAAGCAGCAATTCGCGCACTTTGGGTAGAATATGAGCCATTTCAGGTGCAGGCGTGCGGTCGGGCGTTTCAAACAGTCGACCGTGATTGGTTTGGATCAGTTCTTCTCTGGGGTGTCCGAAAACGAGCGCGCCGATTACGCCGTTTCCGACGGGGGAGGCATCTTGCCATCTGAGTGCGGGTTGTCCCAATCGCATGGAGTGAGGCGAAAGTTGATTTGTCATAAGTATGATCTCCTTGTCAGAAGAGTGGCAGGGACATTATAGCATGAGTGCCTCAAAAAGGAAAGTACTTGACAGCGTATGGAATATAAGGCAAAATGAAATCGGCAACCGAAATCATATGGAGGTGGAAGATGATGAATCAGGGTACAATGACTCCCGCAACGCTGTATATCTATCCCGGCAAAG
>CAZYQB010000161.1:0-5353 GCA_964649595.1 uncultured Oscillospiraceae bacterium
TGCGCCCGAACCGGTGACTGCAGATTTTGAACCGTTGCCGGCTACCCTCACGCCTATCCTCGAAGGATTGTGCAATATCGCAGTAGAAAATGGTCTGATCGCCGATACGCAGGATGCACGAGAGCTATTTTCGACTCGGCTGTGCGGTGCGATCACGCCTTCTCCTAAAGTGGTTCGCGATCGTTTCAATGCCCTCAGAGAAAATGAAGGTGTTCAGGCTGCTACCGGCTGGTTTTATGAAATGTGCCGCGCCAATGACTATATCCGCGTGGATCGCATCGCAAAGAATGTGCGGTTCTTTTCAGATTCTCCCTGCGGCGAGCTGGAAGTGACCATCAACCTTTCTAAGCCTGAAAAGGATCCGCGTGATATTGCAGCCCAGCGAAATGCACCTGCGGTGAGCTATCCGGCGTGTATGCTGTGTGTGGAGAATCCCGGCTATGCAGGACGCACCGGTTTTCCCGGCAGACAGAATCATCGCATGATTCCCTTGACGCTTGCCGGTGAAAAATGGCATATGCAGTATTCGCCGTATCTGTATTATCCGGAGCACTGTATCGTGCTCAATGATGAGCATCGCCCGATGAAGATCAGTGCGGATACGTTCGACCACCTGTTTGACTTTGTGGAGCAGTTTCCACACTATATGCTGGGTTCTAACGCCGATCTGCCCATTGTCGGCGGTTCGATCCTCAGCCATGACCACTTCCAGGGCGGAAACTATTCCTTCCCGATGGACAAGGCAGATGACCTGATCTCCTTTAAAACGGGAGATGACAAGGTTACTGCTGCGCTGATCGACTGGCCCATGACCTGCATCCGCCTGCGCGGCACCGACAGAAATGCTGTAAAGGCGCAGGCAGTAAAGATCCTCGATGCATGGCGCGTATATTCCGATCCGGAAAACAATATCTATGCCGAGACCGATGCGCCGCACAACACCGTAACGCCGATCATGCACAAAGACGGCGATATGTGGCGGCTGGATCTGGTGCTGAGAAACAACCGCACCAGTGCTGAGCATTCGCTGGGCATCTTCCATCCGCACGCGCAGCTGCATCACATTAAAAAGGAGAACATCGGTCTGATCGAGGTCATGGGGCTGTTCATACTGCCCGGCAGATTGCTGACTGAGCTTGCCGCGATGCATCCCTATCTGATGGGAGAGAAAGCGCTGAGTGAAGTTCCGGCGGAGGATTCTCCGATCTTCAAGCATTACGAGTGGCTCAAGACAATTGCCGAGGAATGTGGAACCGCACTTTCCGAGGAGGAAGCGGAAGCAGCCATTCGCAAGGCGCTTGCTGGTGTCTGCGCAGATGTGCTTGCCGACGCGGGCGTATACAAGCAGACCGAAAAGGGCAGAGCAGGCGTTGTGCGTTTCATGCAGGGCATCGGCTTTGAAGTCTGATGCGCTGCAGCATTACATAAGTTATCCACAGGCAGGCGGCAGATAGCTTCCTGCCTGTGATTTTCATGGAGGAGAGAGAATATGGTATTTCAAATTACGCTGCAGCAGATGCTGATCCTGTTTTTGTTTATGGCAGTCGGCTTTGTCATGATGAAAAAGAAGATGCTTCCCGATAATGCGGCGAGCGTTTTGTCTAAACTGCTGGTCACGGCATTTCTGCCGGCGATGGTATTTAAGACTTTTGCGGCGAACCTCAACCCGGATAACATATTGAGCAAACTGCCGCTTCTGGGCATTTCGGCGCTCAATGTGGCGATCACCTGCCTGATCGGCATACTGCTTTCTAAATTTCTTGCCAAAGACCGCATGACGAAAAATATCTATATTTACTCTTTCACGGTGCCAAACATGGGCTATATGGGTTATCCGATCGTAGAGGCTGTGCTGGGGGAGCTGATGCTGCTCGACTTTATGGTAGTAGCGATCCCGTCGAATCTGTTTATATACACTGCCGGAATGTATATGCTCAATCCCAATAACGAGTTTTCATGGAAGAAGATATTCAATCCGCCCATGATCGCACTGATTATTGGTGTGATATTCGGTGTGTGCCGTATTCCTACACCTGAAATTGTATTGAATGCGGCAAATTCTGCCTCCAACTGTATGGCACCATGTGCAATGTTACTGACCGGTTTTGTATTGGCGAAGCAGCCGTTTGGCGCAATGTTCACACAGGCAAAGAGTTACCTGATCTCTTTTATCAAGCTCATTATCTTCCCGGTTGCCGGATTTTTCCTCATGCGCCTGTTGGGTGCGCCGCAGCAGGCAGTGATTCTTTGTACCATTGCGCTTGCACTGCCGTTTGGTCTCAACAGCGTGGTTTTCCCGGAAGCCTTCGGCGGAGATTCCACTCCCGGCGCACGGCTTTGCTTTATCGGAAATCTGATGGCGCTTGTGACCATTCCGCTGGTATTCTTTATGCTATCGCAGGTATATGGCATCTGATGAACGAGGGAGAAGTATATGCACTTTGAAAATGTGGGCGATCAGAAGCAGATCCGGTTGGAGCAGTATCGACAGCTTCAGGCATTTATCCGCAACATGGCAGAAGAATCTGCAGCAAAGCGCGCGCCGATCCCCGAAGGCGGCATGGAAGTTCTGCGTGCATGGCAGAAGGAATACAGACCTCAGATCGAACAGTCTGTCGGTTGGCGTCCGCAGATCGGCGAATATGCGCCGCAGCTTATTTCGCAGGAAGAACTCGACTCGGACGAACTGGTTGCAAGCACGCGCCGAATGGTCATTCGGGTAGCGGAAGGACTGGATGTGTACGGCATCCTGCTCATGCCTTACCGCGAAAAGCCCAGACTCATGTTCTGCTTTCACGGCGGAGGAGGATGCCCTGAGTTGGTTACGAGCGTGTGCCCGTCTAGCAATTACAACGACGGTGCGCGGAAATTTGTTGCGCTGGGCTTTGCAGTCTTTGCACCGCTGTTTGTGCTGCGCCGTGAAGAAACGATGGATGTGGATTGGAATGAAAACTACCGCGCTGCGCTGCACATAAACGCGCTGTGGGCAGGCACCAGTCTGATGGCGGTGGAGGTGGAGAAGATCGAGCGTGCGATGCGCTTCTTCGATTCATATAAGGAAGTAGACGCTTCGCGCATCGGCGTTGCGGGACTTTCTTACGGCGGGTATTATGCGCTGTATGCCGCTGCACTGATTGAGAGGGTATCCTTCTGCATCAGCTCCTGCTATTTTAATGATCGGCTGCGCGTTCTGTGCGACAGACCGTATGCTCTGATCGACTGGCAGTATCCGAACGCAAGCAGTTTATTTGGGGACGCGCATATCGCTGCGCTGATCTGCCCGAAACCCTTGTACATTGAGGTGGGCGCGAGGGATGAGTTATTTGCTCCTGAAGGCGCGATTGCCGAGGCACAGCCGGTGCGTGCGCTGTATGAGGGATGCGGCGCAAAATTCGTGTTTGACGTATTTGATGGCACGCATGAGTTCGGTCTGAGACACATTGCAGAATTTCTGCGCGATGGAACAAAGGAGGATGAATGATGGAGAAAGCGCATGAAAACACCGTGCCTTCCGAGCATCAGGTCGATGAGCATATCGTCCAGAGTACTTATTCAGGCAGACCTCGCATACTCTTTGTGGGCAATTCCATCACACTGCACGGCGTGAAGGAGGAAATCGGCTGGCACGGGAGCTGGGGCATGGCAGCTTCCTGCAGGGAGAAAGACTATGTGCATCAGGTGATGGGCATGGCGCGTAAGATCGTGTCTGAGGCATCGTGTATGATCGTGCAGGCGGCGGATTGGGAGCGCGGCTACTGGAAAGAGCCGTCCGAATTTGATTTTTTGAACACGGCGGCGGAGTACGATGCGGATATCATCATCGTGCGGCTGGTTGAAAACGTGCGCTGCGAAAATCTGGATGAGCATGATCTGAGCGAAGCATTCTGCCGCTTGTTTGATTTCCTTGACCCGAAGCGTGAGAAGAAAATGATCGTCACCAACGGGTTCTGGGCGAATGCACGCAAGGATGCGTGCATCGCGGAAGCGTGCAGGCGCAGAGGGATAGATGTTATCGACCTCAACCCGCTGGGAAGGCGCAGTGATATGAAAGCCATTGGGTTGTTTGAGCACAGCGGCGTGGCGGCACATCCGGGCGATGAAGGAATGAGATGCATTGCCAAGGAAATTTTTGAAACGCTAAAACCCATGCTTGAAGAGGAGTGATATATTATGGTGCATCTCTCGATGCTCTGGCCGGGCGGACGGGAAAAGGCGCTCACGCTCTCGTATGACGACTGTGTGACGCAGGATATCCGCTTGCTCGAAGTCATGAACAGAAACGGAATCAAGGGTACGTTCAATTTAAACAGCGGATTTCTGGGAAATGAAGGTCACCTCATCCGTGAGGGACATTGGGTGAATCATACCAAGATCGCCGCGGAAGACATCGCAAAGGTATATGCCGGTCATGAGGTGGCAGTACACACGGTAACGCATCCCAATCTGTGTGCGTTGCCTGATGCGCATATTTTAGATGAAGTGCTTACTGACCGTAAGAATCTTGAGGCGTTGGTCGGTTATCCGGTACGCGGCATGGCATATCCGGGCGGCAATGTGGATGAACGGGTCATTTCGCTTCTCAAGGGCTGTGGCATCGTGTATGCGCGTGCGGTCGGTACCACCAAACGCTTCAATCTGCCCGAAAAGTGGCTTAACTGGGAGTGCAGCTGTCATCACTGGGAGCTGGAAGGGCTGATCGATCCGTTCCTGTTCGGCAGGGGACTGAGGCTCCTCGCGGTCTGGGGACACGCCTACGAGTTTGATCAGAGAGATGACTGGGATGTGATTGAGCGCCAGCTGGACAAGCTCGGGAACCGCGAAGATGTATGGTATGCTACTAACATTGAGGTGTTTGACTATATCACCGCGTATAATTCGCTTGATGTCGCGGTGGATGGCAGCTTCGCTTATAATCGCAGCTCAGTGAGCGTGTGGGTGAGCGTTCATGGAAAGGTATATGAGATTGCGTCGGGTACGGTAGTGAAATTCTGATTTGCCAAAAAAATCAACAGCAGAGAAGTGCGTCAAGGCATTTCTCTGCTGTTTTCAGCATATTTGGTGGATCTATGCGGTCTGTTCATTGATCATCAGACAAGTACCTGCGATCATGATCGCCAGTGCAATGAAGAACAGCGCGCCGGGCATGGTGCGGAAGATCAGCAGCGACAGCAGCACGCCGATAAACGGCTGTACCGCATAGTATGCGCTGGTGCGCGCCGCGCCCAGAAAGCGCTGCGCGTAGACATAGAAATAAATACTCAGTCCGTATGCTACAAAGCCAAGCAGCAATACCGGAAGGATGTGAAAAAAAAGAGGAAGCTGTTCACCTGCAGCCAACGCTACGATCATGGAA
>CAZYQB010000162.1:0-5322 GCA_964649595.1 uncultured Oscillospiraceae bacterium
CAGCTTACGCCTGCATCGTTGATGCCGTCCAGCGGCGCATAGGGTGCTGCAAGGCAGATGATCTTATCGAGGATGCCTTCCACGTTGGCATTTACATCGATGCCAAGGAACTGAAGGTCAACCGTGGAGATGGTGGCATGGCGACCTTCATTGGCTTCGGTGAATACGATGCAGGTATTGGTCTTGGCGAAGTCGTAGTTGCGACCGAATATCTTATCGCCTTCTTCGGTCGTTGCGGTGAAGGATGCGCAGCCGATTTCCGGATCGCTGATGGACATGGGAATCAGCCCCTTGGCGATCTTGCCGGTGATAAAGTCGATCAGTTCACTGTCGCTCTTTACGCCGCCCTGTGCAACGAAATCATCCAGATAGAAGTCGCCTTTGACGTGCATGGTGTATACTGCGCCGTCGAGATGGGCATCATTGCGGTCGCGAACCAGTGTCATGCTCATCAGTGTGGCGATTTCGTTGTGCCACAGCGCATAAACTGCGATGCATACGACCAGTATGATCGCCAGCACCGTGCACAGAACGCCGCGAAGCAGCTTCTTCCAGAGGGGAATTGCTCTAAGATTCTTCTTCATATTTTTTCTCCTTTGCAAAGTTGAATGTGCAACGTCTGCCATTATAGCTGAGGAGAGTTGAAATGTCAACATCTTTGGTGTATAATAAACCCAAGCAAGAAAAATTTACGTCGAGTGAAGATACAAAGGAGCAGCATATATGGTAGAGAGATTTGAACGGTTTTCGGTGGCGATTTCGGAGATATCCCGTCATTGGCACAAGATTGCATCGGATGAAATGGAAAAGCATGGGCTGAAGGGCGCGCATTCGATCTATCTGACCACCATCCTCCGGTATCCAGAGGGTGTAACGGCAACTCAGCTTTGTGAATTGTGCGGCAAGGATAAGTCGGATGTATCCCGGATGATGTCCATTATGGAGAAAAAGGGTCTGGTCAAGAAGGAAGGCGTGCATCAGAATATGTATCGGGGCGTGTTCAAACTGACCGAGGAAGGGCGCGCCGCCGCCGAGTTCGTCCGAAAGAGAGCAAGTCTCGCGGTAGAAATTGCCGGAAACGCGCTGACGGATGAAAAGCGTGCCGCGATGTATGAGGCGTTGGATCTGATCGCAGAAAAGCTGAGCGAGATCAGCCGGGATGGGTTGCCGGAGTAAACAGGATATAGATATAATGGAACATTTTTCCTCTTCCCTGCGTCATAAAATCATAAATGGAAAACAGACGAGTGTAG
The DNA here is from genome assembly GCA_964649595.1 of uncultured Oscillospiraceae bacterium. Lineage (GTDB taxonomy): Bacteria > Bacillota > Clostridia > Christensenellales > Aristaeellaceae > RGIG2066. Next base: position 1,254 of record CAZYQB010000162.1, read on the forward strand.
GGAGGGAAAGATCATGAAGAAACTGATGAAAATGCTGCTCTCGGCGGTGCTGACGCTCTGCCTGATTGCTGCGCCTGCTTTGGCGAATGGATCCGTCCCGGCGATGCCGTCCGCGCAGCCGGCGGAAACCGCTGCGATCACTGCAGCGGATATTCAGGCATTGCTTGTCTCCTGTACGGGCTATGCAGGTACGGCAGGTTCATCGCTCAAGGGCGTGATCGCCGCAGGAAATGTGCTGAATTTCTGCGTGGAGAATCAGCTTGCGCAAACCGATGCAGATGCTCTTGAGCAGGTGCTTTTTGCAGGTTATGCTTCGCTGACCGATGAGCAGAAGCAGGAAATCGCCGGAAACATGAAATATATTTTCAGCGTGATCGACGGTTTATTTACCGATTACCTCTCCTTGGAGGATCTGATCGATACTGCAGGCATGACGGATTTTATGAAGCCGCTGCTCAGGTCGGAAAATGCCTTTGCGCATTACGGAGTATTTAAACTGACCATGCTGAATGTGTTCGGTGCATTTGATGAATTGCTGATCTCCTGCACGGGCTATGCAGGTGCGGCAGGCTCATCTATGAAAAATGCAGCTGCGGCATACGGTGTACTGAGCTTCTGCATTGAAAATAAGCTGGCATATGCCGATCCTGCGGTACTTAGAGATGCGCTGTCTGAAGCCTATGCACAGCTTTCCGAGGAGCGTATGCAGGAGCTTGCGTGGAATATGGAGTCTATATCCGATTTGATCGCAATAGCTTTCATCGATTATACTTCGGTGGAAGGGCTGCTTGACAGTGTTGGTGCTGCGGAGGATATGCTGCTGCTGATCGATGCCGAAGGCGCATACGCCCATTGGGCGGTATTCAGCCTGCAGATGCAGACAGTGTTCAATGAAAACAGCATCGGTGAATAGTCGAATCGTTTTAAAGGGGCTGTTGCGCAACCCTTTTTCTTCGGAAAACTGCACAAAAAAGCCGCTGTCAACCAGATGGTCGACGGCAGCTTTTTGTATAGGCAGAACAAAGCAAATTTCAAAAATCAGACTTGTGCAACAGCCCCGTGCTGTATTATAAGGCATTTTTTTCGATCTTCTGCACATTTTTGTGCGGCAGATGTGCATGATGTGCCATATTCGGCGGATACAATAGTATACAGGGAAGATTTTCATGTTTGCGGCGAGAAATGCGCCGCATAGGACAGTTTTCATCAGAAAGGAGAAAAATATGTGCACCAGCATTGCGCTGAAAACCAATGATTTCTATTTCGGGAGAAATCTGGATCTGGAATATCAGTTTGGGGAAAGAGTGGTCATTACGCCCAGAAATTTTCCATTCCGATTTCGCAGAACAGCGGAGATAAAGAAGCATTTTGCCATCATCGGCATGGCAACGGTAGCGAAAGGCTATCCGCTGTATGCCGAAGCCGCCAACGAAAAAGGACTGTGCATCGCCGGGCTGAATTTTCCGGGCAGCGCATACTACAGTGAGGAGGAAGTGCCCGACAGGATCAATATCTCGCCGTTTGAACTGACCGCATGGCTGCTGAGTCAATGTGCATCGGTCAGAGAGGCACGCGATCTGCTGAAAAATACACAGCTTGTACATATCGATTTCAGCGAGGATATGCCGCTTTCGCCGCTTCACTGGCATATTGCGGATCGAAAGGAATCGATTGTGCTGGAGTCGATGAGAGGTGGGATGAAGATATATGACAATCCCGCGGGTGTGATGACCAATAATCCGCCCTTTGATTTTCATCTGACCAATCTTCGACAGTATCTCAACCTGACCAGCGGATATCCGGAAAATCGGTTTTCAAAGGATATCGAGCTGCAGCCCTTCGGTGTAGGAATGGGCGGCATCGGACTGCCGGGCGATTTCTCTCCGGCATCGCGCTTTATAAAAGCCGTATTCCTTAAACTCAACTCGGTGGGGGAGGCAGGCGAGGAGGGCAGCGTATCGCGATTTTTTCATCTGCTTGATGCGGTTGCCATGCCCGACGGCATCGTGATGACGCCAAACGGCGAATACGAGCGCACCAGCTATTCGTGCTGCATCAATGCCGACAAGGGAATATTCTACTACAAGACTTATACCAACAACCAAATCACAGAGGTAGATATGCACCGCGAAAATCTGATGGATGATCGGCTCAAGGAGTTTGAACTGATCCGCAAACAGCAGATTGCGCGCGCAAACTGAACAAAAAAGCAGACCCTCCGAATGGAAAAGATAGATTTCCGTCGAAAGGTCTGTTTGTGTGAATTGATATTTACTTTTTCAAATGGTGAAAGGGATCGCGGATTTGGATATCCTCAGTCAGCTCAAGCGCATATTCCTTTGCAAGCGCGTGCGCCCTTTCGATCACGTCTGCTTCACCGACTCGCTCGGGGCGGTGCGCATCAATGCCCAGCACCATGCGGTTGCCTACCTCTGACGCAATGCGCAGGAAGCGCGCATCGGGGTAATGACGCCCCTCATATACGCCCAGCAGATTCAGCTCCAGCGGGATATCGAGCGCTTTTGCGTTTTCGCACAGGCGGCGCATATGGCGGCAGTAGATCTCGTCCTCGCCGACATAGCGGATCAGATCTGGATGGGCAAAGTAGGTAAAGCAGCCGGTTTTAAGCCCCTCGCTCGTTTGATCGACATAGAGCCTGAGCGTATCCTCACTCATTGTGGGTCTGCCACTGTAGGGCGCACCGTTTACCTCGTTGAGCAGGTAATGCTGCCCCATCAGCAGATAATCCACCGGATAGGCAGAGAGCAAATCGATCAGTCGGTCAAAGTATTTGGGATAATATTCTGCCTCAAAGCCGATCAGGATTTCGATTTGATCCTTGTATTCGTGTCTGAGGTCGAGCAGAGTGTTTATATAATCTTCGGTCTGTTCTACTCTCATGCGGAAGTTGGAATAATAGTCGCCGTCGAAGGGCATAGGACTGTGATCGGCAAAGCCCATCGTGCGGATGCCGGCGGCGATGGCGCGCTCGATATATTCTCTTTCGTTGCCGCGTGCGTGATTGCAGCGCGGAGTGTGGGTGTGGAGATTTATCAGCATTTTCAGTCATTCCTTTCTATCGTATCGTTTTATTATAGCACCGCAAAATGATGTGCTCAAGGAAAGTTTTGTAGAGATCAATCGATAGAATGTGGAAACTCTGTTCCATGATGCAGCGCAGCGTCTGTGCTTACAAGAGGGCAGATATATGGGCTTTTGGAAAAGCGTTGGATTTAAGATGGAAATAATCAAACTATGATAAGGTAATTGACCTTTTGTATCATCCATGTTAAAATGATACCGCAAAGATCGTTGGTTTCCTGACGCCGAAAAGCAGTTTGAGGTGAAAGGTGCGATGCGGATAAACGGCGGTATATATCCGTCTGCTTCGCTGTGCCTTTTTAAGGGCGCAGCGTTTTTGTTTTGTACCTGTTTCAATCTGTAAGGGAGGCGTTTATAATTATGGAAACGAGAGTTGCGGTCATCGGCATTATCGTCGAAAATTTCGATTCGGTGGAGGCATTGAACGGCATTCTCCATGATTACGGCGCATACATCATTGGGCGCATGGGCATTCCGTATCGTGAGCGCGGCATTAGCGTGATTTCGGTAGCGGTGGATGCGCCGCAGGATGTCATCAGCGCGCTGTCGGGAAAAATCGGAAAACTGGGCGGCGTGAGTGCAAAAACTGCTTACTCCGGTGCGATCTTCAAAGAGTGATCCCTGTAACCAATGACTGACGGGGAAGATGAATCTGACCCGAAAGAAAGGAAGAAGAGTCATGAAGCCCATCTACGATCCCAATTCCCTCAAGGCGGAGGAATTCATTCACCACGGCGAGATCATAGAGACGCTCGCCTATGCCGACGCAAATAAAGACAACGCGGAACTGATCGATGCCATCATCGAAAAGGCGCGCCTGCGTAAGGGGCTGTCGCACCGTGAGGCATCCGTGCTGCTTGCCTGTGATATTCCCGAAAAGGTGCAGCAGTTGTACGACCTTGCCGAGCAGATCAAGAAGGATTTTTACGGCAACCGCATCGTCATGTTTGCGCCGCTGTATTTGTCC
>CAZYQB010000163.1:0-5289 GCA_964649595.1 uncultured Oscillospiraceae bacterium
CACATCCGCTTTACAATGTGTGCGATGTATTCAACGGCATTCTGGTACACGGCAACTTTGTAGATAACGTCATGTTCTTCGGTCGCGGTGCAGGCAGCGAGCCTACCGCAAGCGCTGTCGTAGGCGATATCATCGAGATCGCCCAGTCTGCAGGCGCACCCAGAAAGCGTTTGGAGTTTGCTGCCGCACCCGTATTTGATGCAGCTCCCTGCGCACCGCGCCGCCTGCTCGTTCGCTTCAGCGGCGATGCCGAAGCTGTAAAGGCTGCCTTCCCCGGCTGTGATATCCGCACCTGCGGCGACGAGATGGCTGTCATGACCGCCTGCGCTCCTGCCGACGCGCTCGATCATACCCTTGCTTCTCTAAGCGGCAAGGTATCCATGGGTGCACCGCTGTTCGTGCTGGCATAAAATATTCACAACGGATCTCCACGCACCGTCTCCGCAGATATTCTTTCAGGAGTCGGTGCGTCCTCTATTTTCAGTGCGTTCCGTCCATAAATACTGCGCAAAGTGCATATACATATCAATGACCTTTACGGAGGTGACACACATTGCAGAAAAATGCTTCCGAGAAAAATATTCCTCCGCGCACTCCGGTCAACAGCGGCAGATTTCTGGCGCTCGGCTTCGCAGCGGTGATCCTGATCGGCACGCTTCTTTTAATGCTTCCGATATCCTCTGCAGGCAGCGCAGCACTCTCGCCGCTAAGCGCGCTGTTTACTGCCACCTCGGCAGTATGCGTGACCGGGCTTACGGTCATCAACGTAAGCGAAGCACTCTCCCGGTTCGGTCAGGTGGTACTGCTCTGTCTGATACAAGTGGGAGGCTTGGGCTTTCTGGTATTCTCTACCCTGCTCTTTATGCTCATCGGCAGACGTATCACATTAAAGGATCGCCTTCTGCTCCGCGACTCCTTGAATACCGAGCAGCTTAGCGGACTGCTGTCACTGATCGTATGGGTATTCAAAATGACGGCGTGTGTAGAGGGCGCAGGTGCCTTGCTGCTTTCGCTATATTTTATTCCTCATTACGGCTGGGCTGAAGGATCGTTCATGAGCATATTCCACTCGATCTCCGCCTTCTGCAATGCCGGCTTTGATATACTGGGCAGCAGCAGTCTGATCGCTCTTCAGCATGAACCTCTGGTACTGATCCCGCTGATGCTGCTGATTACCGTCGGCGGTCTGGGCTTTGCGCTCATCAGCGATCTCGTGCACAATCACAGATTCTCCAAAATGACGGTGCACACCCGTCTGGTGCTCATTATGACGGGCATACTGACCGCAAGTGGAGCCGTATTGATCGGCATATTAGAATGGAATAATCCTTCGACTTTAGGTGCTATGGACAGCATTTGGCAGCGAATCCTCAACTCACTGTTTCAATCGGTCACGCTGCGCACAGCAGGCTTTGCCGCCATAGATCAGGCATCCCTCACCCCGGCAAGCAAGCTGCTCTGCTCGGTATATATGTTCATCGGTGCAGCTCCTGCTTCTACCGGCGGCGGTGTAAAGCTGACCACATTTGCCGCACTCATACTGCTGATCGCCAGCATTGCACGCGGTCAGCAGCAGACCGTGCTGTTTCGTCATACACTGCCGCGGCATCAGACCGAACGCGCCACCTGCGTATTCTTGATCGCCTTTGCAGTCGTCATCGCAGATATACTGCTTCTCTCGATCGCCGAACCGGCACATTCGCTTGCCGACATCATGTACGAATCGGTATCCGCCTTTGCAACAGTAGGACTCAGCTGCAATCTTACACCTTCGCTTTCCGTATTCGGACGACTGATCGTTATAATAACCATGTTTATCGGGCGCGTCGGTCCGCTTACGCTCACTCTTGCCATTGCGCGCAGACAATCCACCGTCAGGGATAAACTGAAATATCCCGATGTGGATATCATGATCGGCTGACGCACGAAATTCCCATGGATAGATTTACTTGCAACTTTTTATTCACAACAGGAGGCATTATCCATGAAAAAGAAACAGTTCATCGTGCTGGGACTGGGACGCTTCGGACGCAGCGTCGCAGAAGAATTATATGAGCACGGTGCGGATGTACTCGCAGTGGATCTAAGAGCAGATCTGGTGGACGGCATCCAAGGACGCGTAACACACGCCGTTCAGGCAGATGCCACCGATCCCTCTGCACTTGAGCAGCTGGGGATCCGGGATTTCGACGCGGCGATCGTCACTATCGGCATGGACATCAGAGCAAGCAGTGTTATCACCATGCTGCTCAAGGAAATGAAGATTCCCACCGTCATCGCCAAAGCACAGGATGAGATGCACGGCAGAATGTTGAAAAAGCTGGGCGCCGACCGCATCATCTATGCTGAACGCGATATGGGACGGCGCATCGCCCATTCGCTTCTCTCTGACAACATACTCGACTACATCGAGGTTTCTCCGGATGTCGCTATCGTGGAGATCGTCGCGCCCGCGTCATGGGTCAATCAGCCGCTGGGCATCCTCAATCTGCGCCGTCGCTTCGGCATCAACGTGATCGCCATCCGCTCCGGCAAGAATATATGCGTCTCTCTCAATGCCGACACCATCATTCGCCCCGATGACAAACTGCTCGTCGTAGGTGAACAAGCGGATCTCAACCGCCTCAAGTGTCATCGATAAATTCAATTTTCCCGGAGGTGTTTCATGATCTCGGATGCATACTCTGCTGCTGCCTTCCAGCTGGGACATGGCGGTCAGGGAATTCTACTAATCCACGGCTTCTGCGGTTCTGCGGCGCAGATGCGTTATCTGGCAGAAGGGCTTCACAAGTGCGGCTACACCGTATGTGTACCGCTGCTGCCCGGGCACGGCACTACCGTGGACGATATGCGCCGCTGTACTTACCGTGACTGGATGAACTGCGCACGCCGCGCCTATACGGCGCTAAAAGAGGAATGTTCTTCCGTTGCAGTAGCCGGACACTCGATGGGCGGCGTGCTGGCGCTGCTCCTTGCAGAGCAGTTTCCTGTAGATGCAGTCATCACGCTTGCTGCGCCCATGCATCTGACCGGTGCCCGCGGTCTGCTTGCGCCATTCTCCCCCGTTGCCGGACTGTTTATTCCCTATCTGCGCTGGCCGGGTGAGAGGAGATATCCTGAGGATTTTCTTATACAGGATCACATCGGCTACGAAACACTACCGGTATCAAGAGTAAACGACCTATACTGCCTGATGCGCCGCGCACGCAGAAACCTGTTTGCCGTCACTGCGCCGATCATGGTCGTTCAGTCGGCAGACGATACCACCGTCAGCGCATCCAGTCCGAAGATCATACTCACCGGCGTATCTTCGCGCGTGCGCCGACGCATCCGTCTCATCCGATCAGGTCATTTGATTCCTCTCGGTCCCGAACGCTCCCGCACACTTGAAGCAATGACTCATTTTTTAAGTGAATGCGTCTCAGATTCGGTCAAAGGCAACAATTAAGGAAATTCTGTTCCTTCCGCATAAAATACTTGCGATATTACCGCCGAATGTGTATAATGTATAAGTGCGTATTTTTTACGCAAATCCAACACCCACTGAAAGGAAGTTTTCTCATGAGGACACGTTTCTTCAAGCTTGCGGCTCTGATGCTGGCTCTGATGCTGGCTCTGACCGGATGCAGCCTGATCGAGATCGATCAGGAGATGGACATGGCAGAAGTCGTCGCCACCGTCAACGGTGCCAACATCACCAAGGGCGACGTAATCGAGCAGTACAACTATATGCTTGATTACTATGCGTACTACTATTCTTACTACGGTCTGACCTTCGACAGCGAGTCCGCAGAGATGGTCAAGGACAGCGTACTGGATATGTACATCGAACAGGAACTGCTCGCTCAGAAAGCAAAGGAACTGAATCTGATCGACTTCAGTGATGAATCCTTCGCAGAAGCTGATGCCGAAGCCAACCTCTACTTCGACGAGCTGATTACCACGCATTCCAGCCATACCGACACCGAAGGCATGACTGATGAAGAAGCCCGTGCCGCCATCATCGCTCACATGGAAGATGACGGCATCACTCTGGAAGCCATCATCGACAGCTATAGAAATATGTACATCGCTAATCTGGTCAATGAATATGTGACGGCAGAGGTTACAGTGACCGACGAAGAACTTCAGACCGCCTACGACGAAAAGGTTGCCTCAAACGAATTGACCTACACTTCGAGCACCTATACCTATGAACAGCACAAACTCAACGGCGAAACGGTCGCATGGAATCCCGAAGGCTACCGCACCGTTAAGCACATCCTCTTCCTGACCAGCGAAGAGCAGGATGACGAACTGGCTGCTCTGGAAGAACAGCTCAGCGAAGTAGAAGTAGCCATCGCAGCGCTGTCTGACGACGATGCCGCCTCCGACGATAATGCCGAAACGCCCAAGACGCTTGACGAACTGAACGCCGAAAAGGCTTCCGTCGAGCAGGCAATCGCCGATAAAGAAGCTGAGATCATCGCTTCCTTCTCCGATAAGATTCAGTCCACCAATGACCGCCTTGCCGCCGGTGAGAGCTTCGATGCAATCATGGCAGAACTGGGCGAAGATCCGGGCATGACTCAGGAGCCCGCAATGACCACCGGCTATTATGTATGTGCCGATTCGATCATGTGGGATATCAACTTCCGTGATGCCGCAATGGCTCTTGAAAACGTAGGCGACATCAGCGAGCCTGTTCTGTCCGCTTCGGGCGTACACGTTATCTATTACAACTCCGACGTTCCCGCCGGTCCTGTTGCCATCGAAGAACTGAGCGATGTACTGACTGCCGAGATCCTTGAGACTAAGCAGGAAGAAGCTTACACCGCCCAGTACAACGAATGGCTCAGCGCTGCCAAGATCAAAAAGTATCCCAAGGTGCTGCCCGGATTAAACTAAATACATCTCCGTTTCCAATCTTTAATCCCAATCTTCAAAGGGACTGTTCCATTGTTGGAGCAGTCCCTTGCCATATATTCACACCTGTTTACCGCGCACCATCAGCAGTCCTTTCATATATCCCGATTCATTGTGAAAACGCTCAATATACTTCATCTCCTGCTGCGTACAGCCGATGAGCAGCTTTATTTCGGCATCACTCTTCAATCGATCTACCGTACAAATCACTGCGCCGACGCGCCTTTCCGACAGAGACCCCAGCCATACATCAATCCCGCTGCCGTCCATCGCTTTCGTTCCGCGCAGATATCCGTAATCTACCTGATAGACGATATGCTCGTATCGGGGATGGCAGCTTCCCTTCGGGCGATCTATCGCAATTTCGTGCTGTGCGATCATTTC
>CAZYQB010000164.1:0-5226 GCA_964649595.1 uncultured Oscillospiraceae bacterium
GAGGTAATGACGCGCTTTGTGCCACAACATATGCAGTAGGCGGCGGCGTTACAACCGCACGCGGCGTCGGGCTGGGCGTAGACGTAGGAACAGGAGTTGAAACTGCCAGTTTCTCTGAATTTGATACAACGCGGGAATTGCTCAAAAGGCGCACTCTAACATCTACTTGGGTAATGCTTCCGTCGACCAACGTATTCTCCGCTTCAAACTTAAATGTACCGTCACTCAGAGGCTCTATCTTCATATCCCAGCGTATGTTATTGATATACAGTGCTAAATCATCGGCGTCAACTTCACCCGAAACGATCTCAATATTGCCCCGGACAATGATCGGCTGTCCTTCCACATATTCAACGCTTGCATCATTTAAAGAGAAGTACAATTCCGGATTCGGCGTCGGAGAGGGAGTCGTTAGAAACAGGATCTGCGTACGGGAATAAATATCCGTATTGTTAAGCTTGATCTGTATGCTCAGTTCACTTACCGAACCGAATTGAGGTATGCATTGTGCATAAAATTCATACTGACTTTGATTGATCTGCTGCACTTCCATATCGTAGGGTACTGCGTTAATGTAAAGTGCCAAGTCATCGGGATTGATCGTTCCCTGTACGTTGATTACACCACTGATCTCAATAACCTTTCCCTCTTCGAAGAGAATGCTGCGTCCGCTATCATCCAACTCTACAGACAGGATCGGAGAAGGCGTAGCCGTCGGAACCTGAGTCGGCATTACCACTTCTACACGCTGGATCCTTGAAGCGATATTCACATCACGGATCATCGCCTGAACTTCCAGAATCTCAGTGCTGCTGGGAATGCTTCCTTCTGCTCTAAATGTATAACCGTCTCCATTGCGCATAATCTCTGTAATGCGCCACATTTCTCCGTTGACACTGATAACCAGGTCATTTTCTTCCACAAATCCCTGCTTAATCTCAATCGCGCCAGTGATGACCGCTTTTTTATCGCTGGATGTGTATTTGACCTGGTCTTCATCCAAAGAAAGAGAAAGCTGGGGAATCGGTGTCGGAGAAGGTGTCACCACAACAACGGGTACGCTTTTCCAGTTAATGTTCTGATGAAGTTCATTACTCGTCAAAAAGGAACCATTTGTCGGTTGAAAACCAACTTTGAACGTACTGATTTCATCAAATCCGGCTTTATTTTCGGTATTGAGCAGCGTTGCACGCAACACCAGCGCACTCTTCATAACCGCCTGCACCCAATTCATGGTCACAGACATCTCTTCTGCTCGAATCACAAACTGCTCGCCGCCGGTAACGTCTGCCAGTTCCTTCAAACTTTCTGTGTCAACACCCTTGCTATCATTCAATCCAATACAGTACAAAGGAACCTGAGCGTTCTTAACGCTTTCAAATATATTTTCCTTTGTATATATCTTCATTTCTTCAGTCGGATCATTTTTTCCATCCGTAACTACGATGACCGCGCTGCGTCCACCTGCTGCATAGGCAATTGCAACTGCATCAAGGACTCCCTTATACAGAGCCGTCATGTTTTCGTTTGCTTGAATACCATTGATGGCATCCTTTATCTTCTCTTTATCAGAACTGTTGATGATCCGTTCCGTCGTTTTTTCGCCAAATGTAATGATCGAAACCGTATCCTTGGCTCCCATATTATCTACGAATTCATTCATAGTTGTACGAACACGCTCGATCATCGCTGCCGTCAGTGACTTCGATACATCTACGCTGAACACATAATGAATTCCCTGCTTCGTAGAGTCAAATTTTTCTATGCTGTCAACGTCCAGTGCCTTGCCATCTACAGAAATGCTGAACTGATCGACAGTATAATCGCCGCTGCAAGGATTCCCCAACGAATCACTCATGCTGACATACATCGTCAGTTCATCTTTCATCTGCTGCACTTGGTTGAGTTTAATCGTGCTTATCCTTTCTTCTGCCCATGCTACAGGCATCAAAAGACTGACGATCAACATAAATATACATCCAACTTTTAAGATATGCTTCATCATCCAATCTCCTTGCTTAATCTGACAGTTCTTGTTTTACACTTCTGCTGCTCAACCTCGCAGCATTGCCCCGCGGCTGAACAGCAGAAGTGAAGCTTCGTTTCAATCATTCCTGCTGACCGTGATTATTCGATCCAGAATATATTCGAGAGCCATCTTCATAAATTGCGACTGCATGCATATATCCGCAAGCTATTGCCTGAACTTTATTCCAGTTCGCTACATCAATTTGTCCCTTGGAGTTGGAGCCGGCACCAATAACCGTTCCATCATTAAGTGATACTATGCAGAAGTTGCCGCCTGCAGCAATATTATTCGCATTTACAGTACCATCCAACGCCTTCTGACCATAAGCAGTATCTCCTATGACATGAACTGTTCCTGATTTTTCCATCGCGACGACCACGTCATAGCCGCACGCCACTGAAACAATTTCCTTGCAGCCGGAAATCTCTGCCTGATTCATATAACTGTCCCCATAGACAGTCAATGATCCGTCCTTCTTTAGAAGCACCACATGACTGTCGCTTGCAGCAACAACAGCTACGTTTCTCTCTTTGTACAATTCTGCATTGTTGACCACAGCATTTCCACTGGCGAATACACGTCCGTCTTCCAGCACAGCAAAACTGCCCCACGATGATGCTGCAATCGAAACAACTCTTACTCCATTCGTCTGAAGATCACATTGTCCATAGCTGTTATCTCCTGCAAATACAAGCGAACCATCGGCAGTCAATCCGATTATATGGTCATCACCCAGTGCGATTGCTATAATATTGCTCCATTCCTCTGTAGCACACTGCTCATAATCATCCTGTCCAATTACGGTGACGCGTCCGTTCTGCACCCATGCTGAATTATCAGCGCCTGCTGCAACGATGCTGTTTTGAAGATATTTCTTCATAATCGCCGGTGCCATTGACGTATCATAGATCATATCTTCTTCTCCGGGCGGCTGAATGTTATAGCGATTTGCTTCATTTGCTTGAATCGTCCTCGATATACAAATTACTCCCACTATCACAATCAGCACCGCCACCGTTCCAATCAAGCCATATCTTAATCGGCTGTATGCTTTTGTTTTCCTTTTTTTGTTCTTACCCATAAATTCTTCTCCCGAAAACGTCATGCCCGCCCGAAATCCGAACGGGCATGACCACTATTGCTTTAGATACGTTTCGTATCAGCGAACAACATTCCCAAATTCTTGATACATTTCATAGTAGCGAACATTGTCCTCGTAAGCTGCGGTTTCGCTGTAGATCGTATTCAAAACGCTCTCAGTCTGCAGCTTTTCTGACAGCCAACGATAGAAGTTAATGCCGCGTCCGCCTCTGGCAATATAGTTGGTTTCATCCATATCGATGTCAAACTCAACATACAGCCAAAGCTTTCCCGAAATAGTTCCATCATCTGCCATGTAAGCGGAACAATCAATCGCAGCCAGCTGACCTTCATCCGCATCATTCAGCGCCTCTACCACCACAGTATGCTCATCGTGAACCAGATTCTTAATCGACGGTTTTCTTTCATAGATACTCATGCGCGCCTGACCATTCTCTGCAATATAGTCGATCGCGCTGATGTTATAGCTTATATCCAGCATACCCTGCTCATTCAGAGCGATAGTCATCGTACCGATCTCAATGCCCTTATATGCCAGAATAGGCAGCTCCATCATTTTATTTTCGCTTGCCGCCAGCTCAGCCAAATCAACCGGAGCTGCAAAGCGATGTTCAACGCGAGTAAGGTCGAGTTCATCATAGGTAACCTCACCTATGATATTTGCGCCCAGAATGCCTGCGGTTGCATTTTCTTCCAGTTCAGCGGTCGCATTAAAGGTAACCGTCTTGGTGTTGCCGCAGAAGTCCGTGGTCTTGATAACCACCCTATCCCCTTCTGCCAGTGCTTCATTCAAGTTTGCACTGAAATATCCAGACTGATCGACTGCAATATTAGAAGCAGAGACCGGTGAATATGTACCATCTGTATGTCTGATGTCCATCATAACAGATGCACTTGCTTCAACAAATCCCCAGATATGGCTGCTTCCGATGATTGCTTCGCCGCCCAGTACGGGGGTCTGTGCTTCATCCTTATAGGTGATTTGAATCGAAGATGATTTTCCTCTCAGATCGCTATATGCAATCGTAACTGTCGTAGGAACGCCGACAGGGAAATCGATCTCGCCCAGATCAACGCTCTTGCTCCACCATTCATAGCTATTTTCGTAAATTGCTGCACCCTCTCTGGGTCGAATGGTAAAGGTTCTGCCACCAACCGTCAGCAGCAGTTCTTCCCATGCATTCGTGTTACCTTCGAATACCAGCTTGCCGCTGGGAACGGTTTCATCAGTCATGGGCTTGACATAAATACTATTTCGAGTAACTGCTTCGCTTCGGATAACTGAGATAGTGTGCTTTACAGAGTGACCAACGCGATCCTGGAAGCTTACAGTGATCGTAGCTCCGGACTTCGGCAGCGTAGAAGGATAATTCGTCCAATCGGTCAAGTTATTCCATGTCAAACTGCCTTCCGCAGTAAATTCCAGTGTGCTTCCGCCGAACATATCTGCCGTAGAAACACCACGACCATAGCTATCATTAAGCGTCAGCTTCAGTTCAGTTTCGGTCGGGCGATTGCCAACTTCCTGACGGCTGTCCTGAGCACCGGTATCATATGCGACATTGCGGTTCTGTTCATCTACACTGTGGTTGACAGTATCCAGTAGATTCCACGCCATCACAATGCTGCCATCTGGGTTCAGACCGAACCAGGCTGCTTCTTCGTTTTCAGCAACACCCGCCATCGTCTTGACATCATCTAGCGACAGAGTCGTCATTTTACTAAACGGCATGACAAATTCATTGCCATTGACAGTGAAAACGATCAGATCGTCTGCACCAACATATTCAGCAGCAGGCAGCGAGATCATGCCGTTTTCATCCATCCATACATTCTTATCGCGTTCATCAACCCGCATACCTGCACCTGCCGTAAAGGTAGGCACCAGCGTAACTTCAACAGCCTTAACTGCAGATTCGGCAGAAACCAGCTTGGCAATCGCTGCAGGTTCGCCCTTATTTTCCTTATTCCTGATCGCAATGTTCAGCGTAAGCACAGTGCCCGCCGGCAGATAGGAGGTCCAATTATATTCCTTTTCTTTATATTCCTTGGAATATTTCAGTACAGGAATTTCAATGATGCCCTCTACTCCTTCA
>CAZYQB010000165.1:0-5221 GCA_964649595.1 uncultured Oscillospiraceae bacterium
GAGTGAGGAGAGCGCGCTGTTTTTAATGTGCTGTTCTACGCCGCTGAATACATAGATCGTGCGTATGTCGTTGCTTTTGAGAGCTTTAAAAAATTGATCGTGCGTCATGCTGCTGCCTCCGCTTCGTTATATGTTGAATAGTCTGTGTTGAAGGGCGTGACGAAAATTCCGCCGTTTCCATCAAGCAGTACGCTGACTGCACCGCACTGATCGGTGCGGTATATTGATGCACCTGCATTTTGCAGACGATCGAGCACATCCTGCGCAGGATGACCGTATCGGTTGTGACCAACCGATACGACCGACACTGACGGCGAAGTCATTTTGAGAAACAGCTTGGATGTGGAGTATTTTGAACCGTGATGCGCCACTTTCAGCACATCGCAGTCGGGAAACAGCGCGTACTCATCATCGGATGGCAGATCGCCGGTGAACAATGCCGATGATTTGCCGAAGCAAATCGATACGACCAGAGAAATGCCGTTGGAATCGTCAGTCATGTTTTCCCACGGCTGATGGACAACTGCTTCAACATCGTCCGATAAGGGCAGCGTATCGC
The DNA here is from genome assembly GCA_964649595.1 of uncultured Oscillospiraceae bacterium. GTDB lineage: Bacteria > Bacillota > Clostridia > Christensenellales > Aristaeellaceae > RGIG2066. Next base: position 560 of record CAZYQB010000165.1, read on the forward strand.
CTGCACTCAGTGTGCGGATGATCCAGCCTTCGTGACGAGCTTTGTCGATCAGATCGGGGATGCCTTCATCCGGCTCAACGTCCGACCACTGCGCCGGTAGATAGATCACTGAAGGCGGGCATACCTCAAGAATGGTCTGCAGACCGCCTGCGTGATCCGAATGTGCATGGCTGATAAACACGCCGCTTGGACGAATGCCCGACGCACGCAGATAGGCAGCAGCGGTATCATCTTCGCCCACGTCCATCAGATAATACTGATCTTGCGCACGAATAACGGCGGCATCTGCCTGACCTGCGTCGAGGAATAGGATCTCAAGTCCTTCTGTGGAATAGGAAAGCGGACGCAGAAGGGCACACAGAGCGATCAACGGCAGCAGCGCCGCGCAGACTTTCTTTGTGCGCCTGCTCGTCTTTGCGATGGACATACCATGCAGGCATACGGCGGCGTAAAGAACGATCAGCGGTACCGGCCAGATGGGAGAAGATATGCTTGCAAAGGGAAGTGTGCTCATGTGCGCAATAAATGCGAGCAGGATTTTGAGTACCCGTCCGGTGCAGAGGGCAAGCGCGGCTCCCACAGCAGGAAGCAGAAAACCTAAAACGATGCTCAGCAGTATAAAGGGCAGCGTGAAGGTCATGATGGGAAGAGCAGGGAGATTACACAGCAGAGAATACAGCGGCAATTCGCCGAACAGGCAGGCGACTGCCGGGAGCGTGGCAAGTTGAGCTGCCAGACTGGCAGCGAGCATGGATGTGATCCAGAGAACAGGATAATAGAGGAAGCTTTGAAGGCGGAATATGCGGCGAGGAATGAACAGGCGTGTAAGTCCAAGCAGTCCTGCCACCGATGCAAATGACAGTATAAACGATGAATCGATGATATACAGCGGATTGACAAGCAGCAGGATGATTGCGGCGATTGTCAGAGAGGTATAGCCGTCGGCGCGCCGATGGAAAAATCGGGCGGCGGCAGAGAGAATATACATGATGACTGCGCGGCAGATGGACGCAGGAAAGCCCGTCAGTGCGGCATAAAAGAGAAGAAACAGCGTGACGAATGAAAATATGATGCCCTTGGGGCAGCGGATTTTTCTCAACATATAATCGAGGGCAGCGGCAAGGCAGCTGATGTGCAGACCTGATATCGCCAGCAGATGCGCCAGTCCGGTCACTCGAAATTGCTCATACATTTCTTCGGGCAGCAGCGAACGATCCCCAATCACCAGTGCGCACACGAGAGGGGCGGTCTGCTCATCGTACAGGCGGCAGATTACCTGCTCGATGCGGTTTCGGCAGTCAATGAAAAATGCGGTCCACGAAAAGGATGCATCGGAGAGGAGCGACAGATTCTCTGTAGAGGTGGTGGCGGTCAACGCGATGCCTCTTGTGAGAAGATAGCGGGCATAATTGTATCCGAACGGATTGGATGCAGCGGAGGGCACGCGGGTATCGACCTGGGCGCAGATGGTCATGCCGCAGCGCAGTGTGTCGATGGGCAGTTCATCTTCCTCGGAGGGATAGATATACAGCATGATGCGAAAGGGCAGCGATTCGCCGTTTAGCACCGCGTCTGAAAGGATCACTCGCGTGTATTCTTCGCTTATGTGCGGTTCGTCTGCAATGACGCCTGAAAGCATCACGTCGGTTTGTGCAGAGCGCGGCGGCTGTATCTGTGCGGTGGTCACGAGCAGTGCACCCAGAAACAGCGCTCCGCAGAACAGGAACACTCTCTTTCGGAAGAGGCAGAGTGCGAGGATGAAAAAGGCGAGTATGCCGCCCCATATGCGCCAATCGACGGCATTCTGATAGCCGACGATCTCGCCCAGAATGAAACAGACCGCAAAGAGCATCAGCGGTCGGGTGTTTATCCACCGGCTGAGCACAGATCGGTGCATGGCTTCTCCCTCCTTGATACATTGGTCGATCATACATAATTATAGCGAACGCGTGCCGGAAAAACAAGCCGCAATTGACAGCAGGCGGAAAGGAGCATATAATGTCGGTGTATCCTGAAATTAACATATATGAATAAATCGAAAGTGAGGAAACATATGTTTGTCAAGGCGAGACCGATCTTTCTCAAGGATTTGCAATATGAAATGAATATCACAGGCGTATTTGTCTGTGATCTGCCGGAAACAAAAGTGCCTTTAATGCTGAAGCTGACCGGAAGTACACGCTATAAGGCGTATCTCAATGGAGAACTGATTGCAGCCGGACCAGCGCGTGCGGCGCATGGATATGCGAGAGTGGAAACAGTGCAGTTGGGTGCCGGAGGCGGAGTGCTGCGCATTGACGTGGCAAGCTATAACTGCCGTTCTTATGACGGCGTGAAGCATTCCGGTTTTTTGACGGCGGAAGTGACGGCAGGCGAAGAAGTCATCGCCGCCACCGGATACGACTTCAAGGCATTTCGGAATGTGTCGCGCGTGCAGAAGGTACAGCGCTTTTCCTATCAGCGACATTTTTCGGAGGTATATCACGGAAACGATGAGCTGTTGCCCTGTGAATCGGAATGTGTGCGAGAGGATATGAAGTATATCCCTATGGAAACGCCCACGCCGTGTATGGATAAGATCGGAGTGCAGCGTATTGTCGCAGAGGGCACCCTTGAAAAGTGCAGAGAATATTGGCGTGACCCGTGGTATATGCGTTCGATCCCTGAAAAGAATGATGGATTTGCTGCAGACGATATCGCATTTGCACCGTATCGCAAGTATCGCTGTTTGGCATTCACGCCGCAAAATGCGGGCAGCCGTGCCTTTGAGACGGTCGAGATCGATCAGGGACATTATTTGATGTGCGATTTCGGTAGGGTCAACACCGGTTTTGTGCAGGCGGAGATCGAGGTATTGGAGAATGCGGAGATCATCATATCTCATGAGGATCACTGTCCGAATGCGTATATAGACAGCGAACGGATGTGGAACCAGTATGTGCACGTTATTGGCTATACGCTCAAGGCGGGGCATTATAAACTGGAGAACTTTGATCCTATCGAGATGCGCTATGTGCAGTTTAACGTGATGCAGGGAAGAATACGGGTCGATCAGGCAGGGATGCGGCTGTTTATCCACCCCGAAGTGAAATGTGATTCGCTTGATTCTTCCGATGAGCAGCTCAATGAGATCTATGATGCGGCGGTGTCCACCTTCCGACAGAATGCGCTGGATATCTATATGGACTGCCCGACCAGAGAGCGCGCCGGATGGCTGTGCGATGGCTACTACACCGCACAGGCGGAATATGCCTTTACGGGAGATAACCGCATCGAACGCGTACACCTTAAAAATCTGCTCGATGCCGGACACCTTGACGGGCTGCCCAAAGGAATGCTGCCCATGTGCTACCCGTCCGATGCGACCGGCAACTTCATTCCTCAGTGGGGAATGTGGTATGTGCTGGAACTGGAGGAGGCGCTGGAGCGCAGCAAGGCAATTGAACGCGAAGAATACAAAAGGCTGTGCTATGACATGGTGGATTTTTTTGTGCGGTATGAAAATGAGGAAGGGCTGCTCGAAAAGCTGACCTCATGGGGCTTTGTGGAGTGGTCGAAGTGCAACGAGTGGACGCAGGATGTCAACTATCCCACCAATTTCCTCTATTCGCGTTTTCTCAAGGCGGTCGGTACGATATACGGCGATGATGAACTTATCAAGAGGTGTAAGCGGGTAAGAAATGCGGCGATCCGCCGTTCCTTCGATGGGAAACTGTTTACCGATAACGCCGTAAGAGATGAGGACGGCATACTTAGGAATACCGGAAATACTTCTGAAACGGCGCAGTATTATGCCATTCACTTCGGTGAGCTGAACCTGAATGAAGAAAGATTTGCGTTTCTTAAAAATGCGTTTGAGAATGTGTTCGGATGCGATCATTCAAATTATGCTTCTTTGGGGCGTGAGATCGCGCCGTCCAATGCGTTTATGGGCATCTACCTGCGTATTGAATGTCTGCTTGAGCGCGGGATGTATGATCGGGTGCTTGAAGAAATCAAGGGCTTTTTCGGCGGCATGGCTCAGCTTACCGGTACGCTCTGGGAGCATGACAACGTACACAGCGGCAGTCTGAATCACGGATTTGCATCGTATGTGGCGGCGGCGATCCGGCAGGCGCTGGGAAGATAGGTAAATTTCAGACACAAACGACCTTCCGATGTGGTTTTCATCGCATCGGAAGGTCGTTTGCATTTAAGTGTGTGTCATTATGGTGCCCGCAGAGTTATTCTGCGTTTTTGATGATCTCCACCCACTTGAGCATTCTGTCGGGATCGAACTCGGGATAGCCGGAAATGTAGTGATTGACATATTTTATGCCGTTTACCTCGTATTTGAGCAGGAACAGGCGCTGACTGCCGCACATATGACGGATGCTGCCCAGCTTTACGTTGGTGTTTGCGGGGGAGGCAACGACGCCGCTGCGGATGACTTCGCCGGTCTCTCCGTCCTCCACCGAGTAGATAACTTCGTAGGTTTCACGGCTGTCGTTACCCAGCACGATATCGTGTGACCAGCCTTCCATTTCATCGAGCATCAGGCATACGGGACGCTGTACGCGCTTGATATACTCAAACGCTAGCTTTCTGTCATAGTAATAGTCCACTACTGCGTCGGAGATCTGCGGCCAGCCGTCGATCATGTTCCACCAGATGATGCCGGTT
>CAZYQB010000166.1:0-5201 GCA_964649595.1 uncultured Oscillospiraceae bacterium
TCCATGTATCTGGTAGCAGGCAGAATGCTCCATTCCTTGTCGATGAGCAGATTTGACTGCTGCAGGATCGTTTCTTTAGCTTCCCCGGACAGCTTCTGCCATGCAGGGTCACCCCACTTGGGGAAAGGAGCATACTCCTTCAAAAGAAGCTGCTCAATGTTTTGTGCAGCGCGGTTAAGCATATCTTTCACTCCTTTGATTGTGATTTGTACCCTTGAGTTTATGATAGTATGAATCCCTGCGTTTGTCAAGGATGGGAAAAGAACGAAAAAAAGATAGTTTTAACCTGCTTTTGAAGATACGGCAAAACTGATATGTTGACGAGGCAACATTTAAGGAATATAATTAGAATAGCTAATTAGAAAGACTAATTAGCTGCACGAATAAATTGGTGTGAAACGATTTGAACAGCAAAGAAGGGATGATGAAAATGAGTCAGAGAGTCATTCATACAAACGGCATATCCGCAGAAGAAACCGGATCGATCCGGCGCATCGGCTGGTTGAAGAAGGCGTACTGCCGTACCTTTCAGTTTGTATTTCGGGTGGCATTGCCCGTTCTGCCCTACAAAGAACCGGTGAAATACGGCGCGGTGGAGGAACTCAAGGAACTTTTCGAGCAGAAGAAGCCCCGTGCGGTATTGCTCGTGACCGATCAGATGCTCAGAAAATGCGGCGTGACCCATCCGTTTGAGCATTTGCTGGAGGAAATGAACATTCCTTGTCATGTGTATGACCGAACCTGTCCCAATCCCACGGTGAAGAACGTGGAGGAGGCTCGGGAGATGTATATAAGCGGCGGCTGCGAGTGCATTGCTGCCATCGGCGGCGGCTCGTCGATCGACTGCGCAAAGGGCGTAGGCGCACGCATCGCCACCGGACGCTCTCTCAAATCGCTCAAAGGTCTGCTGCGCGTGTTCAGCCGCCTGCCTATGCTCATTGCCATCCCCACTACCGCAGGAACCGGCAGTGAAGTGACGCCTACTGCCGTTTTGACCGACAGCGAGGCAAAGCATAAGTATACCATGAATGACTTTGTACTGATTCCGTCGCACGCAGTTCTTGATCCGAACATGACGCGCACACTGCCGCCGTCGCTCACCGCAACCACCGGCGTTGATGCGCTTACGCACGCAGTAGAAGCCTACATCAATCAGACCACCACTGCGGAGACTCGTGCGCTTTCTTTGGAAGCCACCCGTCTGATCTTTGAAAACGTAGAAAAAGCATATACCGACGGAAACGACCTGACTGCGCGGCGGCATATGCTTCAGGCATCCTACATGGCGGGAAGAGCGTTTTCAAAATCTTATGTCGGATATATTCATGCCGTGGCACACTCGCTGGGTGGTCAGTACAATATTCCGCATGGTCTGGCAAACAGCGTTATCATGCCCTATGTGCTGGAGATATACGGAGAGGTAATCCACAAAAAACTGCATGAACTGGCGATCGCGGCAGGCGCAGCCAATGAAAGCGACAGCGATGCAGAAGCCGCCGCAAAGTTTATCCAGGCGATTCGCGATCTGAACAGGCGGATGAACATCCCCGAAAAGCTCAAGGGTATCCGCGCGGAGGATATCCCTGCTATGGCAGCGCACGCCGAAAAGGAAGCCAATCCGCTGTATCCGGTGCCAGTCATCATGAGCCGCGATGAACTGGCAATGATCTACGAAGCCGTTGCTGCCAAAGAAGAAAATGCACACTGAGTGCGAAATTATATGGATGAATAGATACTTCACAAACGGAGGAATTCAACAATGACCGAACAGGCAATTGATTGCTTGCTTGAAGCGCAGCGCGCATATTTTAATACCGGTGCCACGCTCAACGTGAAATTCCGTATCGAGCAGCTTAAAAAGCTGTACGCCGCCATCAAGGCAAATCAGAAGGAACTGTCCGAAGCCCTTAAAAAGGATCTGGGCAAGAGCGAATATGAAGGATTTATGTGCGAAATCGGTCTGGTACTCAATGAGATCAGCTACATGATCGCCCATACCGGACGCTTTGCAAGGCGCAAGATCGTGCACACGCCCATTACACAGTTTGCTTCCGTCAGCTATAAGCTGCCCTCGCCTTACGGCAACACCCTCATTATGAGTCCGTGGAATTATCCGCTGCTGCTGACTATCGATCCGTTGACAGATGCCATTGCTGCAGGCAATACTGCCATCATCAAGCCCAGTGCATATTCTCCGGAAACGAGTGCAGTGATTGAACGAATGATTTCCGAAACCTTTGCGCCTGAATATGTGGCGGTCGTAACCGGTGGACGCAAGGAAAATGCCTGCCTGTTGGAAAAGAAATTTGATTTCGTGTTCTTTACCGGCAGCCAGAGCGTCGGGAAGGAGGTGCTGCGCCATACCGCCGAGCATTTGACGCCTGCGGTGCTGGAGCTGGGCGGCAAGAGCCCCTGTATTGTGGATAACACTGCCAAGATCAAGCTGGCGGCAAAGCGCATCGTATTTGGCAAGACGCTCAACTGCGGTCAGACCTGCGTAGCGCCCGATTATGTTCTCTGCGATCGCAGCATTTGCGATCAGCTCATTGAGGAGATCGGCGTACAGATCAAAGAGCAGCTGGGAGAACGTCCGTTGGAGAACGAGAACTATGGCAAGATCATCAACGAGAAGCATTTTGAGCGCATCTGTGCTCTGATCGATCCGGCAAAGGTGGTCTGTGGCGGACAGAGCGACCGCGCTGCGCTGCGCATTGAGCCGACGGTCATGAAGGGGGTAACGTGGGAGGATGCGGTGATGCAGGAGGAGATCTTCGGACCCGTGCTGCCCATTTTGACTTATGACAGTCTCGATGAAGTGCTACATATGCTCTCGAGTCGTCCCAAGCCGCTGGCGCTGTATATATTCTCGGAGGATGACGACAACATCGAAAAGATTACCCACAGATGTGCTTTCGGCGGCGGCTGCATCAACGATACCATCATTCATCTGGCAACCAGCGAAATGGGCTTCGGCGGCGTCGGCGAAAGCGGCATGGGCGCATATCACGGCAAGGCAGGCTTTGATGCCTTCTCCCATACCAAGAGCATTGTGGATAAAAAGACGTGGATGGATCTGCCGATGCGCTATCAGCCGTATAGTAAGCTGTATCGTGCGCTGCTGGGCTGGTTTCTGAAGTAGAGATACCGGGATGAATTAAAGGAGAGCTGAAAGATGGATCCGAAAAGCAATAAGCTGCATCGCGTGTTCGGTGTTTTGAATATTATATGTGCTGCACTGTTGTTTGGCGGCATGGTGTGGTACATGACTGAAGGCGGTTTGAACGTAAAGGCGACAGCGAGCAACTGCTTTGTACTGATGGGCGGTGTCAATTTGATCTATGCGCTGTGCGCAAAATCCAAAAGGCGTGCATATCCCGTAATCATGTTTTGCGGCTTCGTGTTTGCAATGTTCGGTGATGTGCTGCTGGGCTACAATTTTATTCTCGGTGCCGGACTGTTTGCTATAGGACATATATTCTATACAGCGGCATTCTGCACACAGATGCGCCTGAGCAGAATGGATGTTGTTATCAGTGCGATCATATTTTCCGGCGCGGCATCGCTGCTGCTGTTCTATGATAAATTCGACTTCGGCGGTACGCTGATGCTCGGTGTGTGTATGGTCTATGCGCTCATCATCTCCTGTATGGTCGGAAAGGCGATCGCTACCTGCGTCAAGGAGCGCAGCGTGAAAAATGTACTGCTGGCAGTTGGTGCGGTATCGTTCTTTTTCTCGGATGTGATGCTGGTGCTGCGCTTTTTTGCGGATGCACCGTGGATCGTAGATCGGCTGTGTCTGGCGAGCTATTTCCCGGCGCAGGGACTGCTCGCTGCCTCAGTGTATTTCCATGTCAGAAAATATGCTGAATAACCAGTAAAAAAGGAGAGAAAATATCATGAAAACCCGCATCATTATTGACTCTACTACCGATATAAAGGATTCACTGCGCAGCCGTGTGACGATGGTTCCGGTCACGATCAGCTTTGGCGCAGAGGAATATCTGGACGGCGTAAATATCGACCATCATCAGTTTTACGAAAAGCTGATCGAAAGCGATGCGCTGCCCAAGACCAGTCAGCCTTCGCCGGAGGCATTTATCGAAGTATATGAACAGGCACGCGCCGCAGGAGAAGCTGCAGTTGTGCTGACTGTTTCCGCTAAGCTGTCGGGCACCTATCAGTGCGCTTCGCTCGTTGCGCAGGATTATGACAATGTATATGTGGTGGACAGCCAGTCGGTCGCCATCGGCGCAGGCGTCCTCGCCGAGCTGGCACTGCGTATGGTGGATGAAGGCATGGCGGCGGCGGAGATCGTAAAGTGTCTGGAGAAGGAGAGGGCGAATATTCGCTTGATTGCCATGCTGGATACCCTCGAATATCTGCGCCGCGGCGGACGCATCTCCCGCACCGTTGCCTTCGCGGGCAGTATGCTTTCCATCAAACCGGTCGTTTGCATTGAGGACGGTGCGGTGGGCATTCTGGGCAAGGCACGCGGTTCACGTCAAGGTAACAATCTGTTAATCAAAGAAATCGAGTTTGCAGGCGGCGTAGACTTTGACAGACCTCTGCTTCTGGGTTATACTGGATTGACGGATGCACTGCTTAAAAAGTACATGGCAGACAGCACTGCACTCTGGCAGGGAAATGTGGACAAACTTGAATATACGATCATCGGCAGCGGCGTCGGAACGCACGTCGGTCCCGGCGCTATCGCGGTAGCATTTTTCAAGAAGTAAAAGTCCCTGCGTTCGTATACATACGGTAAGAGGGGACCGTGTGACGGAGGCAAGAGACTGTGTATGCATCCGATAGAGGACTGTCAAAGAATCAACGAAGGGGGAATTTTCAATGAGTCGTTTCGTGATCGTTGCGGAAACCGGTTCGGATATTACCGCAGCACAAGCACAGGAAATGGGAATTTATCTTGCGCCGATGCACGTTTCCATGAAAGGCGAAACGCTGGATGACGGGTCCTTCCCGGCGGAGGATGTAGTGAACTGCTATACTGAAACCGGAGAACTGCCTAAGACCAGTGGATGTACGCCGGATGATTTTGCTGTTTTGTTTGAGCGTATACACGCCGAGCATCCGGATAAGCATATCATTCATCTGGCGTATTCCGCAGTGACCACCTGCTCTTATCAGAGCGCGATCATTGCTGCGGAGGGACTGGATTATATCACTAGCATCGATACTCGCCA
>CAZYQB010000167.1:0-5144 GCA_964649595.1 uncultured Oscillospiraceae bacterium
GCCGGAAAGATTGTTTGATGCGATCGAAAGTTCCATTCGTGCCGCAGAGAAAGAAGCGAAACGGAGTATTCACGACATCTATGTGGGGGTGCCGTGCGAGAATATCCTTGTGCGCACAGCTGTCGGCGAGATAGATGTTCAATCTGCAGACGGGCGCATTACCCCGGAGGATGTCAATAATGTTATGGACGCGGCAGCAGATGAACTTCAGCTGTCGGAAATGGGATATATCGTACTGCATCGCAGTCCGGCATGGTTTGCAGTGAATGACGGCAAAAAAACTATGCGTCCGCAAAATTTCAGAGGAAGCAAGCTCAAGGCGATGGTTTCGTTTATCCTTGCTGATCCAGGTTTTGTGGAGGATGTACGCGGGATTCTTGGGGATCTTGGGATCACTGTTAATGCTTTTCTCGCACCTACGCTGGGCACAGCGATGCTGCTTGTTCCCTTTGATGAACGGGATCGTATGCCGGTGGTGCTTTTGGATGTAGGCTATCTGAACACCGAGTTGTCCATCGTTGAAGGCGACGGAATTACCTACCATGCGGTTTTGCCGATGGGTGGCGCCGATATCACGATGGCATTGGTGGATGAGCTTGAAATCGGCATGAACGAAGCGGAAGGAATCAAACGCAAGTTTAATTTCAGTCCGGATAAGTTTGAAGAAGAATCTGATTTTGAGATTCGATATGCAGATGACACGGTAATTAATCTGCCAAGGAAATTTATCAAGGATACCATCGAGAGCGAATGCCTGGAACTGGTCAATATGGTCAAGCAAACGCTCGCATATGCCAAAGACTACGTTTCTCCCCGGTCTCCGATTTATCTGACAGGCGGTGGCTTGAAGATGCGCGGATGCAAGGAGTATTTGGGAGAGAAACTGGAATATGGCGTTAAGATGCCCGTCGCCCGCGCGGCGCGGCTGAATCATCCGCGATATGCAAGTACGTTGGGTCTGATCGACCTAGTGTTTGATATTGCCGGACGATGGAATTCTTCTGAGAATCCTTTGGGATCAGAAGACAATGGTGCAACAGGCGGTTTTACAAAGATATTCCGCGGACAACAAACGAAATAAGCAATACCAATTTTTATTTGACGAGGGGGATGCCTTGTGCTGGAATTTGACAATACTGAAGTAAACAGCTTTGCGTCGATTAAGGTAATCGGTGTAGGCGGTGCCGGAACCAATGCGGTAAACCGCATGGTAGACGCTCAACTCAAGGGCGTTGACTTTATCGCAATCAACACAGATAAGCAGGCTCTGAATCTTTCTAAGGCGACCACCAAGCTGCAGATTGGTGAAAAGCTTACTAAGGGTTTGGGTGCCGGTGCAAAGCCTGAAATCGGTGCACAGGCTGCCGAAGAGAGCAAAGAAGATATCGCTCAGCTGATTAAGGGCGCTGACCTGGTATTCGTTACCTGCGGCATGGGCGGCGGTACCGGTACGGGCGCTGCACCGGTTATTGCAGGCGTTGCCAAGGATATGGGTATTCTGACCATCGGCGTTGTTTCTAAGCCCTTCTTGTTTGAAGGCAAGCAGCGTATGCGCAACGCTGACAACGGAATCGAACAGCTAAAAATGCATGTGGATACTTTGGTCGTTGTTCCCAATGAGCGTCTACTGCAGGTTGTTACCAAGGGCACCACGATTACCGAAGCTTTCCGCCAGGCAGACGATACGCTTCGTCAGGGTATTCAGGGTATTTCCGACCTGATTGCGGTACCTTCGCTGATTAACCTGGACTTTGCAGACGTACGCACGGTTATGCAATCTGGCGGTCTGGCACACATGGGTATCGGCGTTGGCAAGGGCGAGAGCCGCATGGTAGATGCCGCAAAGCAGGCGATCGAAAGCCCGATGCTGGAAACCTCCATCAACGGCGCACGCGCAGTGCTTATCAACATCACTGGTGGCAGAGATACCAGCATTTTGGATATCAATGAAGCTGCCCAGCAGATCACTCAGTCTGCTGACCCGGAAGCAAACATCATCTTTGGTGCAGGTATTGATGAAAACCTCAAGGATGAAGTTCGCGTTACTGTTATCGCAACCGGCTTCGAAAAGACTCCTTTCATCACTCACAAATCCTCCGCCGTTACTCCTTCTCTGGAAAATGAGCGTCAGACTGCTGTGGAGCGTCCTGCTGCGGTACAGCCGCAGGCAGAAGCTGCTCGTCCTGCAGTAGAGAATCAGAACGACGGTCTGCAGATTCCTTCCTTCGTGAACGAATCCCGCTTTGTAATGCCTGCCCGCGAGGAGCGTCCTCAGGCTGCTGCTTACGGTGAGCGCACCGAGCAGCGCAGCAGCTATGCTCAGCAGCAGCCCCGCTATAATGCGTCGGAGCAGAAGCGCGCAGCTGAATCTTCGTTTGAAGATGATCCCTTTGCGGATGCCGATGCAGCACCTGTAAAGCGTTCTGCCCCTCAGACTCAGCGCCGCGGCTTCACGCCCGATGTTCCGCCTTTCCTGCGCAATCGCCGCAAGTAAGCCGAAACGGCAGCGCAAAAGAAAGTGCACATGAAACATGAAATAAGTTGATAAAATATGCCGTACCGATGATTCGGACGGCATATTTTTAATGAGTGGTCAAATGTAGATGCGATGAGATTCATATGCGTCTGCATTTGCTTTGAACTTTTTGTAAAATCGCTAAATCGGCAGGGTTTGGCGGTACGAATGTTGTATATATCATCATTGCAGGACATAATATGGATGAACTTCATGAAGGATGCACAAAGAAGCGTAAAGTGTCGAAATGTCCGTTCAAATGGGCAGGAAAATGCAATTTTGCGTCGAATCACATATTAACCGCAACAAATTAAGGAGGACGGCAATGGCATCAAGGATTCCCGATGCATGGCTTAGTGAACTCAGATCCCGGGTGGACATTGTCGATCTGGTAGCGGATTATGTGGAACTCAAGCAGAAGGGGCGCAGGTTCTGGGGACGTTGCCCGTTTCATGGCGAAAAGACACCTTCCTTTAGTGTGGATTCGGAAGCGCAGATGTATTACTGCTTCGGATGCCATAAGGGTGGTACGGCGATTAACTTTGTCATGGAGATTGAGCGCACTGAGTTTCTGGATGCGGTTCAACTGCTGGCAGATCGAACCCATATGAAGTTGCCGGAGAGGGTGGAGAGCACCTCGACTGACGATATCAGATCCGTAAAGGAAAGAATATATGCCGCCAATTTGGAAGCAGCGCGTTTCTATCATGCGATGATCTGGAAAAATGACGGAGCCGATGCGCTTAACTATCTGCACAGTCGCGGGTTGGATGATGCTGGCATACGGCGCTTTGGACTGGGCGCAACCGGAAGCGGTTGGGATGCTCTTACAAAGCATCTTATTGCTGCAGGATATACGATCGACGAATTAAAACAAGCGGGATTGTCGGGAGAGAAGGAATCCAGACAATACGATATGTTTCGCAATCGAGTGATTTTTCCGATCATCAATCCTCAGGGAAAGGTGCTTGGCTTTGGCGGCAGAATTCTCGGTGACGGGAATCCAAAGTATCTAAATACATCCGATACTCCGGTGTTCAACAAACGTCAGGGATTGTATGCACTGAATTTGGCAAAGAAGGAACGTGGACTGAAGCGACTGATTCTGGTGGAAGGCTATATGGACGTGGTGTCGCTGCGGCAAAGAGGTGTCGCAGGCGTCGTAGCGACTCTGGGAACTGCGCTGACAGAAGAGCAGGCAAGACTGTTCAAACGATACGCGCCCGAAGTATGGGTATGCTATGACGGCGACAGCGCAGGACGGAAAGCGATCCTTCGTGCCTTGGATATTTTTGAGGCACAGGATTTTCCTGCAAAAGTGATCGACATACCAGGCGGCATGGATCCGGATGATTACATCAAAGCCAATGGTGTTGCAGGCTTTGAAGCGCTTCGCCCAATGGGTATGGTAGAGTATCGTATGCTTCGGGCAGCCGACGATGTGGATCTGACCACACAGGAAGGAAGAACTCAATATGCAATCGCCTGCTGCAATATTCTGCGGAAGGTGGCAAATCCCGTAGAGCTTGAAAATTATTTGATAAAGTTGGCAGTGCAGACTGGATTCGATAAAGAAATATTGATGCGGCAGATCGGAATTTCTGCGGTGCTGCCGTCAAGAACGACCGGCAAACCGCTTCAAGAACGGCGTGGTCTGCAGAGCAAAAGGGCGGAACTTCCGGATTATGTGAAGGCTGAACAAATGCTGCTTCGCCTGATGGCATCCGGACTTCTTACAGAAGAACTGCCGGCAGAAAATGTATTCGTTACACCGTTATATTCCAAGTTGGCAGCAGGGCTGCGTGCTGGTGAAAAACCAACGGTATTGCTCGAAGAATTGAGCGACGAAGAGCGAAGCGATGCCACTCGTGCATTGCTGGATGAGAACCGCATAGAACGCGATCAAATTCCCCGGGCTGTAACCGAATGTCTGGCGAAGATTCGGCTGTATAAGCTGAATGAAGAGATCGGTCGGGTGCAAAACGAACTGAAGGACGAGAAAGAGTCTCAGCGTCGAGCAATGCTGCTCAAAAAATTGACGCAGCTGACTGCCGAGCGCGGGCTGACCAGAAGGGTCTGAAGGAGTGAGCCGATTGAATAATCAAAATACTGATGCAAAGACGCATTCGATGAACCGTGTACGCGAACTGATGGAGATGGGCAAGGCGAAAGGTGCACTGACCTATAAAGAGATCATGGATCATCTGAGCGATGCGGAAATCGATCCCGAGCAGTTTGAGAAGATTCTGGAAGGTCTCGAAGCACTGGGCATTGACGTTATCAACGAGGTTCCGCTGATCGATGTGGAACCAACCAACGAACCTGCAGGCGAAGATCTTGATTTAAGCGTTCCGGAAGGAATCAGCATCGATGATCCGGTTCGTATGTATCTTAAGGAGATTGGAAAGGTGCCGCTGCTGACGGCGGATGAAGAAATCGATGTGGCACAGCGTATGGAGCAGGGCGATGAAGCAGCTCGTAAAAAGCTGGTGGAAGCAAACCTGCGATTGGTCGTTTCGATTGCCAAACGCTATGTAGGACGCGGAATGTTGTTCCTTGATTTGATTCAGGAAGGCAATCTGGGTCTGATCAAGGCGGTAGAAAAGTTTGATTACCGCAAGGGCTATAA
>CAZYQB010000168.1:0-5142 GCA_964649595.1 uncultured Oscillospiraceae bacterium
TAGGTCTCTTCAAACTCGGCGAGCAGTTCTTCGGCAGTGGCATCGTCAATATCCTCACCGGCAAAGATGGTAATCAGCTCGGTGTCCTCATCGACCATCTGCGCAGTTACCTCACGGGCAACCTCGGCGACCTCGCGCCCCAGACAACTGATCTTGTTGTCGATCAGACCCATGATGTCGCCCTCGTGGATGTCGTGACCGTCGAACACGGTATCGCGCACCGCATAGGTGATGGAGGCAGTGTGAACGTGCTCGGAGGCTTCGCGCATGGCTTCCTCGTTCTCATCGCCCGTTGCTTCCGGCTGGAAGGCAACTGCAGCGGAGATGCCCATCGGAACCGACTTGGTGGGCAGCACATGGACCTTGACCTCGGTCAGCTCGGCAGCCTGCTGTGCGGCAAGGATGATGTTGGAGTTATTGGGCAGCACGAATACTTCCTTGGCATGAACGCTCTCGATCGCCTTGAGCAAATCATCAATGCTCGGATTCATGGTCTGACCGCCGTCTACGATGCAGTCTACGCCCAGATCGCGGAAGATGTCCGCCAGACCACTGCCCAGCGCAACGGCAACGATGCCGAAGGGCTTGACCGGGTTCTTCTTGGCTTCCTCTGCCTTCTTTGCCTGGCGCTCGCGGAATTCTTCACGCATATTGTCGATCTTGATCGCATCCAGTTCACCCAGCTCGAGCGCCATCTGCAGCGCCTTGCCCGGCTCGTCGGTATGAACGTGAACCTTTACGACCTCCAGATCGCCGATGACCAGCACGCAATCGCCGATGCGCTCCAGACGCTTTCTCAGGCGAACAACGTCGCTGTCCTTCATATCGGGACGCGGGTGAGAAACGATAAACTCGGTGCAATAGCCGTAAACGATAGACTCGATCGTATCGTAGTCCTCATGCTCATCCACATATTCGCCCGGCAGTGCCTCGGAAGCGTCCAGCTCCTCAACAGGATCTCCGAACAGAGCCGCACGGAAACCGGTGTAGAACACCATCAGCCCCTTGCCGCCGGAGTCCACAACGCCTGCCTGCTTGAGAACGGGCAGCATATCGGGCGTCTTGCGCAGGATGGCATCGCCCTTGTCAACGACAACATTCATCAGTTCGCCCAGATCGCTGGTGCGAGTCGCAGCGCGCTCCACTTCCTCCGCGATCACGCGGGCAACGGTCAGAATGGTGCCCTCCTTGGGCTTCATGACCGCCTTGTAAGCAGTATCCGCACCCATGCGGATGGCGCGAACGAAAGTTGCAGCATCGATCTCCTCACAGCCCTCCAGACCCTTGGAAATGCCGCGGAAGATCTGGCTGAGGATAACGCCGGAGTTGCCTCGTGCGCCTTTAAGTGCGCCCTTTGCGACCAGAGAGGATACATGAGCTGCGCTCGAGCAGGTATGAGAGGTCATTTCCTTCATCGCCGCAGAGATGGTGTGGGACATATTCGTACCCGTATCTCCGTCCGGCACGGGAAAGACGTTCAGTGCGTCAATATTCTGACGATTCTTTTCAAGCAGTGCTGCGCCGGAGAGGAACATCTCCTTGAGCATCATGCCGTCGATCTTAGTGATAGGCAAGTTATTTCCCTCCATTCGGTCACAAGGGGACCGTTATCAGACGTAATGCACTCCCTCACGCAGCAGCGCAAAAGAGCTTTGAAAAATCAAATCAGACACGAATGTCCTCGACATAGACGTTGACACGTCCTACCTTGATGCCGGTCAGATGCTCGATCTTATACTTCACGGTGTCGATGGTGGTGGCAGCAACTGCGCTGATCGAGATGCCATACTCTACGATGATATACAGGTCAACATCCACCGAATCCACCGCCGCGCGAATACGCACGCCGCGACCCAGATTCTCGCGACCCATCAGCTGAACAAAACCATCGGTCGTACGCTTGGCAGCCATGCCTACGATGCCGTAGCATTCGAGTGCAGCATAGCCCGCCACCTTGAGCAGCACTTCTTCGTTGACGGTAACAAAGCCCAGATCAGTCTTAAACTTGCAGTCCATATCAAAACCTCCATTCGAGGATACTGCGTAAATATTAGATATATCAATAGTATACCGTAGATTTGCCTCGGATGCAAGGAAAATGAAAGAAAAGTGCGCAATTAAAAATACAAAGCGAAAATATTTAACCATTCTAAGAATCGCTCCAAAGTGATTTTTGTGCAAAGCACGAATCTTTTTACAGAAAACACTTGCAATGTGCGCGAAAAGCTGATAAAATGGTTCTGTTTTAATGAGAACGCCTAAAGGAGGTGTGATCGATGGGAAAGTTTTGTGAAATCTGCCATAAGGGCATCGTGTCCGGCAATGCCGTAAGCCACTCCAACCATAAAACTCGCCGTACTTGGGCTCCGAACACTCAGAGAGTTCGCGTTAACGTCAACGGAACTCCGGTTCGTATGTACGTCTGCACCCGTTGCCTTCGCAGTGGTAAAGTGGAACGCGTCTAATTAATATTAATGCGTTCTATGTGCAACCAGATGTGCAGCCAGTGTTTTATACGCGGACTGGCGAATGGCTGATAATTGGCTTGATAAGAAACGCTGTTGATATTCTGTCGACCTGCGTTTCTTTTCATTTTTGGCTGTCCCTCATCTGCGCCGCCTTTTACCCTTCCTTACTCTCTTCTCTTGCAAACGATCAGCGCCTGCCGACTGCATCTCCGCAGCCGACAGGCGCACTTTTATACAACTTCCGTTCGGATCAATCCTCCAAACGCTTCCTGCGGACGATCATTCGTCCAGCAGGTCATCATCGGAAATCTCAGTGATATCCTCGTCGTCATCGCCGCCCTGTTCCAGCTCCACGGCGATATTGCCCGCGTTAAATTCCTCGCGGATCTTCTTTTCGATCTGATCGGCGATCTCGGAATGCTCCTGCAGGAACAGGCGCACGTTGTCGCGACCCTGACCGATGCGGTTTCCTTCATAGGAGAACCATGAACCGCTTTTCTGAATCAGTCCCTTATCCACCGCCAGCTCGATCAGCGCGCTTTCACGGGAGATGCCCTGACCAAACAGCATATCCACAACGCATACGCGGAAAGGCGGCGCTACCTTGTTCTTGACGATCTTGATCTTGGTGCGGTTGCCCACGATCTCAGAACCGTTCTTGATCGGTTCGCCCTTGCGGATGTCCATGCGGATGGAAGCATAGAACTTGAGCGCCTTACCGCCGGTGGTCACTTCGGGATTGCCATACATCACGCCGACCTTCTCGCGAAGCTGGTTGATGAAGATGGCAACGGCATTGGTCTTGTTGATTACGCCTGCCAGCTTTCTCAGCGCCTGGCTCATCAAACGTGCCTGAAGTCCAACGTGGCTGTCGCCCATATCGCCTTCGATCTCCGCCTTGGGAACCAGCGCCGCGACCGAGTCGATAACCACGATATCGATCGCACCGGAGCGAACCAGCGCTTCGCAGATGTCCAGCGCCTGTTCGCCGTTGTCAGGCTGCGCTACATACAGCTCGTCAATGTTTACACCCAGAGCGCGTGCATATACCGGGTCGAGCGCGTGCTCGGCGTCGATGAATGCAGCCGTGCCGCCCATCTTCTGAGCCTCTGCAATGGCGTGCAGCGCAATGGTGGTCTTACCGGAGGATTCCGGTCCGTAAACCTCAATGATGCGTCCACGCGGCAGACCGCCTACACCCAGCGCAAAGTCCAGATGCAGACAGCCGGTAGGAATTACTTCCACCTGCATCTTGTTGGCGGCATCGCCCAGCTTCATCACCGAGCCCTTGCCGAAATCCTTTTCGATCTTGCTCAGTGCCATCTCCAACGCCTTTTTGCGCTCATCGCCGAAGCGCTGCATCGCGGGATTCTTGTCCGGCTTCTTGTCTGCCATGTATGATTTCCTCCAGTACATATGTTTTATTTCTGAGGATATTATACTACAAACAGCCCCGTTTTTCAAGCAATCGCGATATCTGTTTACATGGTGTTCGGCAAATTATATGTAATATATATCGGCAAAAATCCTCAATACAATATAGCATTTTCAGTGCATACTGCACCATTTCCACCACGCAAAACGCTCCGTTCAACGCCTCAAACAGCGCCTATGAAAACAGTCTCACAGCCTCTTAGTGCAGCCTTATCTTCATCGGAAAACGGAAACATTCACCCTTCGCCAGTTTCATAATATGCTTCTTTTCCTTCAGCGCGCCAATCGCCGCCGCACTGTCATCCACGCCGTACCACGGCTCGATGCACACATAGCTTGCGCCCGGCTTTGCCCAGACCCCCAGGCAGGGCGCACTGCCATATTCTACCGTCACATGAGGCTTGCCCGCGCGATACAGCGTCACCTCGTCCGATTTCAGTCCCATGAAGATGAGTGCATCCTTCTTGAATACGTCCTCATCGATCATCAGCCGATACGCTTTCACACCACATTCCACCGGCTGCTCAGTCAAAAGTCCGCCTTCGCCCAGACGGTATGTCCACGCTTCTTCATCTTCTTTAAATTCGATCCAGTCACCCATGCCGCAGTTAAAGCCCGGATGCGCACCAATGGAAAAATACATTTCCTTCTCTCCGCAGTTCATCACCCGATGCGTCACCTTCAAGCCGTCCTCAAACAGCTCAAACACGACCTCCAGCATATGTTCAAATGGATACACATCCAGATGCTTCTCTCCATCGAGACGCATCACCAGTCGCTGCTCACCCTCCCGCACTGCTTCAAACACGCTCTTTCGGGCAAAGCCATGCTTGGTCATGGGATACTTCACGCCCTCATACTCGTACCCTTCTCCCTTGAGTCTCCCCACAAAGGGAAACAGCAGCGGCGCACGTCCACTCCATACCGCCGCATCCCCCTGCCAGATATACTCTGATCCATCCGCCTTGCGCATCATACTCTGCAGCTCGGCGCCCATATCGCTCACCCGTGCAACGTATTTTTCATTCTCGATCGTGTAAATCATGCTTTTCCCCCTCATCCTTCGATATGCTTCATGGTGCGGCGCGCCATTTCCTCGATCTCCACGCAGTTCATTCCAAAAATATTTGTATTCAGTTTGCCGACGATCGGCTTCGTCCAGCTTTCATCAATTCCCGCATCGGTCAGCATCATGCCCAAAACAGAGCCTACCGTGGCACCGTTGCAGTCGGTGTCAAAG
>CAZYQB010000169.1:0-5104 GCA_964649595.1 uncultured Oscillospiraceae bacterium
GGCCGGTATCTCCGAGGATGAAATCTACGAAAAGACCCGCATCGACCGCTGGTTTATCGGCAAGCTGCGCAATCTCGCCGAATACGAGCTGTACATCGAGAAGAATGGTCTGAATAACGAAACCTACCTGCAGGGCAAGAAGCTGGGCTATACCGATGAAGCGCTCAAGCGCATCTCCGGTTGCGAGATCACCAATCCTCGCAAGGCTGTCTACAAGATGGTTGACACCTGCGCCGCTGAGTTTGCCGCTGCCACTCCCTACTTCTACGCCACCTACGACGATGTCTGCGAAGCCCGCGAACTGCCTTCCTCCGGCAAGGAGAAGATCATCGTATTGGGCAGCGGTCCCATCCGCATCGGACAGGGCATCGAATTCGACTACTCCTCCGTACACTGCGTATGGACGCTCAAGAAGCTGGGCTATGAAGTAGTCATCATCAACAACAACCCCGAAACCGTTTCCACCGACTTCGACACCAGCGACCGTCTGTACTTCGAGCCGCTGACGGACGAAGACGTTCTGAATATTGTAGACTGCGAAAAGCCGGTCGGCGTCGTAGTCGCATTCGGCGGTCAGACCGCCATCAACCTGACCAAAACCCTCGACAGCCACGGCATACAGATCCTGGGCACCTCCGCCGAGGGCATCGACGTTGCCGAGGATCGCGACCGCTTCGACAAGCTGCTTGAGCGCTTCAACATCCGCCGCCCGAAGGGACTGACGGTCATGACCGAAGCCGAGGCTCACGAAGCCGCAGAAAAGCTGGGCTACCCGGTTCTGCTGCGTCCCAGCTATGTCATCGGCGGTCAGAACATGACCATCGCCCACAACAAGCTGGATGTAAGTCAGTACATGGAATTGATCCTCGCTCAGAAGATCGAAAACCCCGTCATGGTTGACAAGTACATGATGGGCACCGAGTTGGAAGTTGACGTCATCTCCGACGGTGAGCACGTCCTCATTCCCGGCATTATGGAGCACGTTGAGCGCGCAGGCGTTCACAGCGGCGACTCCATCGCTGTCTATCCTCCCGTTACCATCAACGACGTGCTGATCCATCAGGTCATCGACTGCTCCACCAAGCTGACGCTGGCAATGGGCACCAAGGGTCTGACCAACATCCAGTACCTGATCTATCACGGCGAGCTGTACGTCATCGAGGTCAACCCGCGCGCATCCCGTACCATTCCCTACATCTCCAAGGTCACCGGCGTTCCGATGGTCGATCTGGCAACCAAGGTCATGGTCGGCGCGAACCTGCTTGATCTGGGCTACGGCGAAGGTCTGTATAAGACTCCTCCGTATGTCGCGGTCAAGGTTCCGGTATTCTCCTTCGAGAAGCTCAACGATGTAAACTCTGCCCTCGGACCGGAAATGAAGTCCACCGGTGAGGTTCTGGGGCTGGGACGTTCGCTAGAAGAAGCGCTCTTGAAGGGTCTGATCTCTGCCGGCTTCAAGGTAGAGCGCACCCAGCAGCATCGCGGCGGCGTATACATCACCGTCAGCGACGAGGACAAATTCGAGATCGTAAAGCTGGCAAAGAAGTTCTCCGATATGGGGCTGTCCATCTACGCCACCAAGGGCACCGCTGCGGTCATCTCCCAGCTGGGCATTGAGCTGAACGTAGTCAACCGCCTGTGCGACTCCAACGAGCTGCTTGAGCTGATCGACAACGGCTCCATCGACTACATCGTATTCACCGGCGCAGACCGTCGTTCCAGCATCGCCGACTACATCCGTCTGCATCGTCATGCACTGCTGCGTGGTGTTGCCTGCCTGACCTCTCTGGATACGGCAAACGCCTTGGCGGACATCATCGCCAGCCGCTTCAACCAACAGAATACCGAGCTGGTCGACATCGGTCATATGCGCACCGAGCGCATGAACCTGCGCTTCACAAAAATGCAGGGCTCCGGCAACGACGGCATCCTGTTTGACAATTTCTCCGGTCAGATCACCTGCCCCGAAGCGCTGGCAATCACCAGCTGCGACCGCCATTACGGCGTAGGCGGCGACAGCATCGTACTGATCGAAAAGAGCGAGATCGCCGATGCGAAGATCCGCGTATTCAACCAAGACGGCACCGAAGGACAGATGGCAGGCAACTTCATCCGTTGCGTTGCCAAGTATCTGCGCGACAACCAGATCGTCGATAAGGACGAAATGAAGATCGAAACGCTGGCAGGTGTGCGCGATCTTACGCTCTACACCATCGGCGGTCGCGTACGCTCGGTCAAGGTCGACATGGGCGATGTAAAACTCAATCCTGCCGAGGTTCCCGTCAAGCTCGAAGGCGAGCGCATCATCAATCATGCCGTCGTCATCGGCGGACAGCGCTACCACATCAACTGCGTATCTGTCGGCAACCCGCACTGCGTGGTATTCACCGATCATGTGGATAATGTGGATCTGGAAAACATCGGTCCGATGTTTGAGCATAACGAGCTGTTCCCCGAGCGCGTAAACACCGAGTTCATCCGTGTGGTCAATCGCCGCACGCTGAAGATGCGCGTATGGGAGCGCGGCAACGGCGAGACCCTCGCCTGCGGCACCGGCGCGTGCGCGGCGGTCGTAGCCGCCACCGAAAACGGCTTCTGCGATCTGGACACCGACATCACCGTGAAGCTGCGCGGCGGCGATCTGATCGTCCGCTACGACGGCAAGCGCGTATGGCTGACCGGCAACGCAGACCGCATCTATGAAGGCACTTTGAGATATTGATTTTCATAAATAAGCGAAAGTCCATCCGAGCGATCGGGTGGACTTTTTGCCGTCGTGAACCAATTTAACAAATTCTTCGTCTAAAGGACAATTAAGGAAAGGAAGTGACCATCATGCGCAAGGGATTCAAGATTTTTTCCGTACTGCTCGCGCTTCTTCCGTGCTTCTGTCACACGGCTTTGGCGAACGAAGCATACTACACGCCCATCGATGCCACCAACGAGGAGCTTGCCGCTGCCAATCTTTTCCTATCCAACTTTACCGAGGTAGGCATGGATTCGGTAGGGGCATGGTATGATGAAGAAGCGCTGGTAGACTTTGCTCACGATCACATCTGGTTCAACGATCACGACGAATACGAATACGGCGAGTACTTTGGAGACAACAACTGCCGCGTATCGGATAAGGACATTCAGCACATCATCGATAAGTATTTCTACGATGCGCCGCAGGTGGATCTGTCACAGACCCGATTCGACTATCGTGACGGCTACTACTATCACTGCGAGACCGGCGGCTGGACGGACTGCGGCTTTGCACATACGGTAAGCATATGCCCGATCGGAGACGATACCTACTTCATCTCGTTTATGGTGTTCGGCGGCGGCTATTACTGGGATAATTCGGTCATGGATGATACACTCTCCCAGATCGAATCGGCATACGGTCATCCAAACGGCTATGGCTGTGCGCTGATCCATGCAGAGGATCTCTCCGACAGAAGCACCTATAAGATGATCTCTTATTCATCACTATAACCGCATATTCTAAATAGGAGATTACAGATAAAGATCGCCTCGATCCGGAAGCGGTCTTTCAACTTTATGGACAAATATACGGCTTACTTCTCGATCTCCTCACGCAGCCAGTCGTACAGACCGGGCGCAGCGGCAATGATGTTGCCGGTCTCAAGGCAGTCGCCTTCCTCATACCAACCGCCGGTAACAGCTCCGGCTTCGCGGGCAATGATGGCACCTGCAGCAATGTCATAGAGATTGAGCTTCAGTTCAATGAACGCATCGTAGCGTCCGCACGCCACGCAGCACAGATCATAAGCAGCGGAACCCAGACGACGCATATCATTGATTTTCGGCAGCAGACGCGGGATCAGCTCAAACATACGCTCGGCACACTTGGAATTGCGGTGTGCAAAGGACATCCCCAGCACACAATCCTGCGGATCGGTAACATCGCTGACGTGAATACACTTGCCGTTGAGATATGCACCACCGTTCTTATAGGCGCAGAACATCTCATCAGTAAGCGGAGCGTACACCGCACCCGCAACCGGCTGACCGTCCACTACATAGCCGACAGAGATGGTATAGGGAGGAATGTGATGGATGAAATTGGTGGTGCCGTCGATGGGGTCTACCACCCACATCCCCTTCTTATCGCCGCCGGATACGCCGCCTTCTTCGCCGTAGAAGCCGTCCTCGGGACACGCGCCCAGTACGATGCCGCGGATCAGATTTTCAGAAGCGCGGTCTGCATCGGTCACATAATCGTTCTTTGCCTTTTTATCAACGTGCAGATCACGATACTCCAGCAGCATCCTGCCTGCCGCACGCGCTGCGCGCACTGCCAATTCCATCTTCTCACGATAAGTCATACCGATTCCTTCTTTCAAAAATCAATTGTATTCGCCGCCCAGTTCTGGTACAATAGAGCCGGAGATCTGTATGCATTCATCATACCATATTTCCGCAGATTTTTCAAACGGTAGGGAGTAATATGTATATGAAGCTAATTTCATGGAACGTAAACGGGCTTCGCGCCTGCGCACAAAAGGGATTTTTTGAAAACATAGCATCGCTCGATGCCGATGTAATATGCCTTCAGGAAACCAAAATGCAGGAAGGACAGTTTAACGCGACCATCCCCGGCTATTCGCTCTTTATGAACTCCGCCGAAAAGAAGGGCTATTCGGGCACGGCAGTATTCACTCGCGTGCAGCCGATCTCGGTAAAAAACGATATCGGTATCGATGAGCACGATCATGAAGGACGCGTTATCACGGTAGAGTTTGACTCTTTCTATCTGGTCAACTGCTACACGCCCAACTCACAGAAGGAACTGGCGCGCATCGATTACCGCATGAAGTGGGAGGACGATTTCAGAGCCTATCTTCAAAGGCTTGATCAGATCAAACCCGTCATTTTGTGCGGCGATCTGAACGTGGCACACAAGGAAATCGACCTGAAAAACCCCCGAACCAACCGCATGAGCGCAGGCTTTACCGATCAGGAAAGAGGCAAGTTTACCGAATTGCTCAACGCAGGCTTTGTGGACAGCTTCCGCCATTTCCATCCGGACGCGGTCGGAGAATATTCATGGTGGAGCTACATTCGAAATGCCCGCGCCGCTAACGCAGGATGGCGC
>CAZYQB010000170.1:0-5079 GCA_964649595.1 uncultured Oscillospiraceae bacterium
AACACCTTTTTTCAAGTTTTTTGAACTTTTTTTCAGTTTTTTTGAAAGGAAAATCGTGGTTTCAGCGCTTAATCCTGCCTTTTTGCCGCAATAGAGCAACGAACTCCCTCAGTCAGCTTCGCTGACAGCTCCCTCAAGGAGGGAGCCTTGGAAATGAGATGATCCTATACCGGTCATGCTGCTTATTTACTTCCTCCTCCATCCATGCTAAAATATCCTCAAACATATCAACAGGAGTGGATAACTTATGAGCAGAATCAGCTCCGAGCGCGTGAGTCTGCGAGAATTCCGGCAAGAGGATATTTCGGGCATCCGAAGTTGGGTAACGGATATCGACACCACCAAATTCTTAGGCGGCGGATACCTGCGCCCGCAGACGTGGGAGCAAAGCGAGAGATACCTTTCCTCTCTCCTGGAGGGAGATGCGGGCGGCGTGAATTTAGTGGTCGCCGATAAAGAGACGCTGCGCTACCTGGGACAGTGCACGCTGATGATGATCGACCACACCGCGCGCCATGCCGAGCTTGCCGCGGTAATGTGCCCCAGACAGCAGGGACAGGGACTGGGCAGCGAGGGCGTTTCACTCATGCTCCAATATGCCTTCCTGCAGATGAACCTCAACCGCATTTACCTCAGAGTGCGCGCCGATAATGCACGCGCCGTGCGCTGCTATGAAAAGTGCGGCTTTATGCGCGAAGGCATACTGCGCGCGCACAGCTACTCAGACGGAAAATATCACGATGTGATCTGCATGGGCATACTGCGAGAGGAATGGGAGGAACATCAAATATGAAAACCTATGAATTTCTGCTGACCGTGGCGATGAGCAAGCGGCTGATCGCCAAAGGACTGCTGGCAAAAGAGAGCGTGCGCCGCGCCATGACAGAGCACAAAATGCTCATCATCACCGGCACCACCAACGCATATATCGCACAGGAAGCGCTCAAGTCGATCGGCTGCGATATGCCGTTTGATCCGGGCACATTTCGCCGCGGAGTGACCGTTGCGGCAGGCGCAAAGATCATGACCTCTCCTGCTACGTTCGATCTGCTGATCGACCACGGCAAGGCGTATTTTGACCGCACGGTGTTTGACGTCGCACCCGAAATGACGAGCGACGACATGATCCTCAAGGGCGCAAACGCGCTGCATATGCCCTCCCTGTCGGCAGGCGTACTGATCGGGCATCCGCAGGGAGGAACACTCATCCCCACCCTTGCCGCCGCCATCGGACGGCGCGTGCAGCTGGTCGTGCCGGTGGGCGTGGAAAAGCGCGTAGAACGTCCGATTCATGAATTATGCCTGATCGCCGACAGCGCACAGAGCGAAGGCGTGCGCCTTGCGCCCATTCCCGGAAAAGTCTATACCGAGCTTAACGCTCTCGTCGATCTCACCGGTGCAGCGCAGGTGGATATTCTCGCATCCGGCGGCGTGATGGGCGCGGAAGGCGGCGTATACTTCGCTCTGCAGGGCACGAGCGATGCGGTCGAACGCGCTAAGGAACTGGTACAGGCGCTGCGCAATGAGCCGCCGATGATGCTGTAAAAGTAGTTCCGCTGAATTTTTTCCAATACACCGATATTTTACCATATCTGCCCTCATCCTTTGCTTGCAGGATTTCCTGCATACTGCTATTATCTGTTACTGGATTTGAGATCAATGAATTTAGCAATGCAAATCGAGAATTGAGGGTTTTGAAGATGATTATTCATGCTCGTCACAATCGTCCGCTGTTTCACATCCACCGTCTGCTCGCCGCGCTGCTGAGCTTTTTCCGCAGCAACGTCGTATTGACCATCGCGCTGATCGCCGCAGGCATCTCCATGATCTTCGTGCCGGTGGACGCGGCTTATGCCTCCTATCTGGACTATAAGACGCTGACCTGTCTATTTGTGACGCTGGCTGTCATCTGTGCGCTCAGGGATATCCGCTTCTTCACCATCATTGCGCAAAAGATCGTGCGCACGGCGGGCAATCTGCGCATGACGGTGCTTTCGCTGATCTACATCACCTTCATCGGCTCCATGCTCATCGCCAACGACATGGCGCTCTTGACCTTCCTGCCTCTGGGCTACTTTGCGCTTTCTTCCACCGGCAAGGACAAGTATATGGCGCCCACCTTCATTCTGCAGAACATCGCCGCAAACTTAGGCGGTATGCTGACTCCCTTCGGCAATCCCCAGAACCTCTACCTATATGAGAAGTTTATGATCCCCAACGGCGAGTTCATGGGCATCATGCTGATCCCCTTCGCGGTCTCCGTGGCGCTGATTACGCTGTGCTGCCTGTTCTTTCCCAAGGAGGCACTCTCGATGAACGAAAAGGTGGATTCCAAGCTGCCGCCCAAGCGCACCGCGCTGTATCTGGCGCTGTTTGCCTCCACCATACTGATCGTGTTCCGCATGATCCCCTATGCATACGGTCTGGTCCTGATCCCGGCGATCCTGCTGTTTGTTGACCGCGATGCGCTCAAGCAGGTAGACTATCCGCTGCTGCTGACCTTCGTTGCCTTCTTCATCTTCGCGGGCAATATGTCCCGAATCGATGCCGTAAGCGATCTGTTCTCGGGACTGCTTCAAAAAAACACCCTGCTGACCGCCGTTGCCTCCTGTCAGTTCATCAGTAACGTACCCTCTGCCATTTTGCTCTCTCAGTTTACCGACAACTATCCGGCACTGCTGATGGGCGTAAATATAGGCGGCGCAGGCACGCTGATCGCCTCTCTGGCCAGCCTGATTACCTTCCGCGAGTACACCCGCCACTATCCGCATCAGACCGTCAAGTATATCGGTCTGTTCTCTGCATTCAACTTCGGTTTCCTGATCGTGCTGACCGTCGTCTGCAGCTTCCTGGTATAAATCAAACTCCGAAATTCATATGCAAAGCGTCCGCGCCTTTTTCATCGAAGGCGCGGACGCTTTGCAATATGTTCAATATTCAGAATCATTCGCCGTTCTGGCTTCTGTACTGTGAAGGGGTCACGCCCATTTCCTTTTTGAACTCTCTGGAGAAGTGGCACAGGCTTCTAAAGCCTACCTGAGAGGCAACCTCGCCCACCGGAAGATCGGTCTGCAGCAGCGCCATAGCGCGCGCAAAGCGATATCTTTTAAGATACTCCTGCGCGGCGATGCCCAGCACCTGCCGAAACTGTCTCGACAGATAGTCGCCCGACACGCCGACGTGTGCGGCAATGGCGCGCACCGACAGATCCGGATCGGTATAATGCCCGTCAATATACATCAGTGCCTGTGCGACGTATGCCGAGTATGCCTCGTTGTCTTTCTCGGTGCCAACGTGCTCGCAGAACGCGCGCGAATAATCCACCAGCAGCGAAATGAGCATTCCACTCAGCCGCACCTCCCAGCCGATGGGGCGCTCCTCACATTCCTCCAGCATCCCGCGAAGCAGCTTATACACTCGCTTTCGCTCCGACAGCGAAAGATGAATGCGCGGCGCACGATCATCAAAATCGGCAGAAAACAGCTTCTCCAATCCGGGCAGGCGGGCAAGTCTATCCTGCCAGCCGCCGAGCGCCTGTCGGCTGAATATGCAGTTATAGATGGTGGTAACGCGATTCCCGAAATAACGATGCGCTACGCCCGGGCGAAGAATAAACAGATCGCCCTCCATCAGCAGCGTTACGCCGCCGTATGCATCATGCAGACAGAATCCCTCGATCACATATACCAGCTCATAAAAATCGTGGTCATGCCTTTCGGTGCTGGTATGATACACGCTCATCACGGCAATATTCGGTCCGTCAGGCGCGATCCATCGCTTTAATCGCATGGTTTTATCCGGCGTTTGCACAGCACTTCTCCATCCTTCCGATCAGTCGATCATCCGTATATGCCCTGCGGCATCTGAACCGACATCTCCAACCTCTGCAAAAGGGCTCATATTTATGCAAAAGCCGCCCCTGGCCGGCGGAAAGTCGATTTTGTTCCCTGCCGACCGGAGCGGTATTGCTGTATGCTGTTTTCTCAACTGTTTTTTCAATACGATGTTCGCATTTTTCATGCCGATCCATTTTTTCATACAGGCTTCCTCGCTGGTACCGGTTCGGTCGCTCATCAAACAAATCTAACGAAAACACGCTTCATAATCTGAACTTATTATACAACACCCCTTTGCGATTCTCAACCGGAAAACCATCCCCCCTCAACATTCAAAACGGATTTCATCAATCTACGTCGTTTTATCCGTCGGTATTTTATCCTCCGCAGACGACATACCATTTTGTTCTTCGATGCAGACCTTCACTGAATATACAGCCCGATCATATGCCTTGACCATGCAGACGGTTATTCAATACAAGCATCGCCCCCGACGACTCTGATCTATGGTCGTCGGGGGCGATGTCAGC
This sequence comes from uncultured Oscillospiraceae bacterium, assembly GCA_964649595.1. GTDB lineage: Bacteria > Bacillota > Clostridia > Christensenellales > Aristaeellaceae > RGIG2066. Next base: position 4,367 of record CAZYQB010000170.1, read on the forward strand.
TGCACGGCAGCCTATGCCTGCAGGAGCGCTCCTGCTTTACTTCTGTACCAGATGTACGGCAAAGCCGCCGATCTCATCCTTGAGATAAATGGCGATCAGCTTGCCGTTCTTTTCCTTGGCAGATTCGAGATTAAATTCAAAGCCCATGCTCTCCAGATATGCCTGTGCGCGCACAACGGAGTTGCATCCCACGGCAATGTGACCCTTCTCTCCCAGATACGGGCTCTTCATGGCTTCGATCTCGCTGCCCGCAAATACGGAGGAATTGCCGTCCTTGATCGACCAGCCGAACAATACGGAGAACTTCTTGGCGACAGCCTGCGCCTCAGCTTCGTCGCCGCAGTTGATGCCGACGTGCTTGAGTTCAAAGCCCAGCATCTTCTCAACGGCGCTGCGGGTAGCCGCTTCGATTTCGTCGAACTTGCCGGCGTTGATGAGATCCTCCTTCGCCATCCAGCTGCCGCCGCAGGCAATGATCTTGTTGAACGCCAGATAGTCGTTAAGGTTGGCTTCATTTACGCCGCCGGTGGGCATGAACAGCATACTGCCATAGGGCGCAGCGACTGCCTTGATCGCCTTCAGACCGCCCATGGCCTCTGCCGGGAAGAACTTGACCACCTTCAGACCCAGCTTGATCGCCTTCTGGATATCGCTGGTCGTGGGGCAGCCGGGGAAGATCGGGATGTTGTTCTCTACGCAGTAGCGGGTAACTT
>CAZYQB010000171.1:0-5044 GCA_964649595.1 uncultured Oscillospiraceae bacterium
GGGGCACATGAGCAGATTTTCCAGAAGAGTACACGGGGTACCACTCCGTACAGGGCTTGCCGCATTTGGTGCAGGTATAATCAGAGGGACTTTCCGCCAGCGCCGGTGCGCCCACCAGGAGCAGAGCCAGCAAGGTCATAAACAGAAACGATGAGATTTTTTTCATGAATACACCTCTTTTCTTTATTTTGCAGCTTTCCGAGGCAACACAAACGATCGCATCCCGCCCGCGAAAACACCGTGGGCAGACTTTTGCCTTGAGCATATTGGCGGTCGTCATGACCGTCAACCCCTTATAGAAAGCTTCACGAATAAATAATAACATATACTCCGCTGCTGCGCAAGATATAAATTCCCGCAATGTGCCATTTCATCATCACTTGCAGCGCAGCGATATATCCGCCTTATACCCTTTCAAATTGACAGATGGCGGAGGTATGTCTGCATGGGCAGGAACAGTTTGTGTTAGACTCTTTTTAACCCAGTTCCCTTCTTTATTCGATCTTCCGATGATATGCAAAAGGGACTGTCGCAGAATTTTACTTCTGCAGCAGTCCCTGCTTTTTCATTCTGACTCAATCAGAAAACCTTACCGACTGTTGGAATCGCTTGCGAAGTTCAAATCAGTTTCTCTGTATTCATCTTCGCTCTCTTCGGCTTAGTTTTCTTCGAGTTCAGTCCCTTCGACTTCCTCGGCGGTGTATTCCTTCTCGCTGATGACTTTGCCGTTGTGGTCATATTCGATAACCAGCTTAGAACCGTCCTCGGCATACTCCGAAGTGGAACTCATGTAATAGATATATTCCTCTTCAGTTTCTATCACGACGTAGGTCGCTTCGTAGGTCAGGCGCTCGCCGTCATAGATCTTCTCCCATATGATGTTGTCGTTTTCATCGTATCCATACTCATAACGATATTCATATACGATATTGCCTTCGGCATCATACGCGATCTCTCTGACGTTGTCGCCATGTTCGTTATACTCGTAGACTTCTTTGGCGCCGTCCTCCAGATAGCCGATGTACATCTGCTCATACGCCCTATCGCCCCACTCATCCTCGACAACAACATAGATGCTTTCGTCGCTCAGTACGCCGTCATGATAGTTCTTCTTCGACAGAACATTGCCGTTTTCGTCGTACTCATACTCCGAAATAATTTCAAACAGCACTTCGCCATTTTCATCATAGTAAACCCAACTGATCTGGTCATTATACTCGTTGCGCACTTCCTTGTAGACGCTGCCATCCGAATAGCTTCCGACCTGTTCGCTATGAAGCACTTCGCCCTCTTCATTGTACTCATACTGAGTAGCTTCTTCTATGCTTACATTTCCTTCTTCATCATACATCACCATCTTGACGCAGTTGCCATACTCGTCATATTCGACAACGGAAGAAACGATACCCTCATAGTATACGATCTGCGTCTTTACGAGATATTCGCCGAAGAAGCCAAGTGCATAGTCATCCTCTTCCACCAGCACTTCGTCCCAGTATTGTTCGGAATGCAGCATATTGCCTTCCTCATCATACTCGTACAGATAAAAGTACTCTTCGATCAGGTTGCCTTCGCCGTCCAGCGCGGTATATCTCGTCAGATTGCCGTATTCGTCATAGTTCCGGATATCGGTATACAGTCCTTCAAACGCCCAGATATCACTGCCGCAGACGCTGCACAGCGTAGTGTAGTATTCGTCATCCATGACGTGTTCGGCGATGTCCATCTTCTCGCCACATTCACACAGATGCCAGTGTTCCTTCTCGTCGCGATCCCATTCCTCGCCCGCGGCATGGGTGTGTTCTGCTGCCAAAGTGGTCGGCAGCACGCAAAGCGCCATCAGGCAGACCAGCAGCATCGCCATGCTCTTCTTCATATCAGTATTTCCCCCTTTGATAATTCTGAAAATCTGCATGAATCCTCACGCAGATTCCGTGTTACGAATTATAACACGCTATCACTATGCTGTCAAATTAAGCAATAAAACAAAGTGTGGCAAATTTACGTTTTTTCTTGCATCCGCCGCCCAATCCCCATTATAATGATTTTAAGTCTTTGCTTTCATTACGTCAGGAGGAACGCTTTTTATGATGACATCCCGCGAGCGCCTCACGCGCCTTCTTCGCCGCGAAAAGACCGACTGTGTTCCCGTATGCCCGGATACCTCCAACATGATTCCAGCCCGCCTTACCGGCAAGCCCTTCTGGCGGCTGTATCTCTACAACGACCCGCCCATATGGTCGGCATATATCGGCTGTGCAAAGTATTTCAATTTCGATGCGCTGATGGACTGCTACGGCAAAATCCGCTTTGATGAGCTGGATGAAATCGATCATGACAGCCGCGAGGTGATCGTATACCGCAGCGAAGAAAAAATCGTTACCAGAAGGCTGAGAAGGACTCTCGGTCACGAATATTGGGATGAATATGTGGATGTCTATTATCGCTCCAATCCGCCTGCCCGCGATATACGTCCCGAAAAAATCGGGTTGGACAAAGTTCCGTCCCATTTTGAAGAAGTAGAAGGGCGCATCGAATATCCGCAGGGCGCCGCGCTTCTGAAGATGATGAAGGAAAAGCTGGGCGATCAAGGCTTGCTGGGCGTCGTATGCGGCGTAAGCAAGCTGCTGCACTGCGAGCAGGATATCTACGACTATTACGACGATCCCGAGCCTTTTTACGAAAAGCGCGAGAGGCTTCTCAAAAAGTATAAAAAGCGGTTTGATCTGCTGATGTCGCTCGATGTCAAGCCCGACTATATCACTACCGGCGCATCGGGCACGCTCATTCATCAGACCCCTGCCATCTTCCGTGAACTTGCGCTGCCCATCGTGCAGCAGACTACGCGCATGGCGAAAGAGCATGGTCTTGCAACCCATGTTCATTCCTGCGGTCCCGAAAGGGATCTGGTGAAGATCCTCGCCGAGCAAACCGATCTGACCATCATCGATCCTCTGGAAATTCCGCCGATGGGCGACTGCAATCTGCGCGAGCTGAAGGAAAAATACGGCGACAGGCTGATTTTAAAGGGCAATCTGCATACCACCGAGGTGATGCTGCGCGGCTCTGCCGAGGATGTGCGCGCCGCCAGCCGAAAAGCGATCGACGACGCGGCAGCAGGCGGCGGCTTTGTGCTTTCCACGGGAGATCAGTGCGGCAGAGATACACCCGATGAAAATATCTTTGCGATGATCGAAACGGCGAGAACGTACGGGAAATACTGAAAAGGAGTGCATCCATCATGGGAGCATGGGGCGAAAGCGTTACCGCAAATGATCTGGCACAGGATCTCAAAAACGAATACAGCGCAGCCTTCTGCACCTACGATGTGCCGACCGCGCTGGAAAAAAATCGAAGCGTATATACGAAAAGAAATCTGCGATGAATCCGACAAGGACGAGTGGAGCGACTTTTACTATTCTCTTGCCGATTTCATGTGAAAAAAAGGCATACTGACCGAGGGAGTAAAGCAGCGTGCGCTTCAGATGCTTGATGACGGATGGGAGCTTGATCTGTGGGAAGAAACCGGTATCACCCCTCTGAACGCCCGAAAGAAGGCACTTGCCAAATTCCGCGCGCAGCTGCTCTCTCCTCTGCCAGAAAAGAAAAAATCGGCAAGCTGAATCTAACCGATATTTTCGAAACGGGCGATCTGATCGCCATACAGCTTCACACGGCAGGCAAGTCATTCGCTTCGCACTATAAGAAAAAAATGAGTGACGAAGCCTTTTTCGCACTGAACGGAAAGTATATGCTCATTCAGAAAATCCGCTGCCACATCTCTTATTCATCTTCCATCGTTCCCGAAATAAAGGATCACTGGGCGATCTTCCGCCTGTTTGACGGTGTATATAGCGAAGTGCCGAAGAATGTGGATATTACTTCTTTGAAGGATGCACGGTTCGTATTGGAATCCGATTTTCTCGGTAAAATTACTACGCCGCTGTTTCTGTGCGAAAGCAATATGTTCCACTTCAAAAAGCGCAAATATCAGCCCCGCTGCCCAAAGTTTTGCCCATCGCTTTTTCATCTATTCTTCCTCCTTGGCTTTCTTATATTATTTAAACGCATCAGCAAAGTGATTATTTAAACGCATCAGCAAAGTGATGTGTTGCAAAACTTACCCGACTGTGATAAACTAAAATGTAGGTATAATGCAATTCCTGCGCGGCATTTCCCGCGCCGACTTATTTTAAGGAGGTCATTCCAATGAGCTACGCAGAAGCCAAAGCCAGATACGCTGCTCTGGGCGTTGACACCGATGCCGCCATCGCCCGTCTGAAGACCGTTCCCGTTGCACTGCACTGCTGGCAGGGTGACGACGTCCGTGGTTTCGACACTGATCCCAACAAGCCCCTGACCGGCGGTATCCAGACCACCGGCAACTATCCGGGTCGTGCACGCACCCCCGAAGAGCTGATGGCTGATATCGATAAGGTCATCTCTCTGGTTCCCGGTCAGGTCAAGATGAACCTGCACGCCTGCTACGCCATCTTCGACGAGGAAAACGGCGGCTGGGTAGACCGCGACAAGCTGGAGCCCAAGCACTTCAAGAAGTGGGTCGATTACTGCAAGGAGCGCGGTCTGGGCTGCGACTTCAACCCCACCTTCTTCTCTCACCCTATGTGCGATCCTCTGACCCTGTCCTCCCCCAACGAGGAAACTCGCAAGTTCTGGGTCGAGCACGGCAAGGCTTGCGTGCGCATCTCCCAGTATCTGGCCGACGAGCTGGGTCAGCCCTGCGTCATGAACATCTGGACCGGCGACGGCTTCAAGGATATCCCCGCCGACCGCATCGGCCCGCGCCTGCGCTATAAGCAGTCCTTCGACGAGATCCTCTCCGAGAAGTTCGATAAGAACATGGTTTATCCCTGCGCTGAGTCCAAGGTATTCGGCATCGGCGTTGAGAGCTACACCGTCGGCTCTGCCGAGTGGTGCCTGAAGTATGCCGCCTCCCGCGAGGACTGCATTTCCCTCATGGACAACGGTCACTATCATCCCACCGAAGTCGTATCCGACAAGATCTCCGCGATCCTGGCCTACG
>CAZYQB010000172.1:0-5037 GCA_964649595.1 uncultured Oscillospiraceae bacterium
GCGCAGCAGAGCGGATACCGTGGCGTCGGTTCAGGGTGTCAGACCGCCTCTTGCGGCGCTTATTGAGCCGATCGCGCGTTGTTCAAGGGCATCGGCAAAGGCGTGAGTGTGAAAATCGATCAGCATATCTGTCAGGAACCTTTCTGAATTTGTGCGTGCTGCATAAGACATTATTTTTAATCATGCAGCATTACTGTATATTATACTGAAAGCATCGGAAAACGTCAATCAAAAGTGCGGAGAAACTCGAGAGTGCTTGAAAACCAAGTACATATGCAATATAATTGGAATATGTTTCTAAAAGCAGTAAAAAGCTTGAATATAAAAAGGGGGAGGTACTTATGAGAAAAAGGTTCTTGGTAGTGCTGTATGTGCTGTATGCGATGCTGCTGCTTATAGATTGCACGGCAATGAGCGCATCGGCAGCGGTAAAGCCGCAGAGTGTGATGCTCAGCCATGAAGAAGTGGTGATCGATCTGGCGAAGAGCAGCAGCTTTACGCTGTCTGCCTGCGTGCTGCCTGCTCAGGCTGATCCGGATGTGAACTGGTTTACAAGCGATCGAAATGTGGTCAGGGTCAGCCGCAGAGGCGTGCGGACAGCACGAAAGGTGGGGACGGCGGTAACTACCGCCGAATCTAAAAGAGATGATGACGTTTTTGATACCTGCGTGGTCAGAGTTATTGACAGCGATATTCCCGAACAGGTTGAGCTGGGTGCCGCTTCGATGACTATGCTCAGGTATCAGACGCATCAGCTCGCTCCGGTCGTATCGCCTTCTACTGCAGTGCAGAAAGTCAAATACAAGACCAGCCGATCCTCGGTAGTGTCGGTCAGTTCGTCGGGTCTGCTGACAGCGAAAAGCGGAGGTACGGCTACGATCACCTGCTATTCGGTGGAGGACAGCAAAATACTCGATACCGTGGTGGTGACGGTCAAGCAGCAGGCTGCACCCAAGTCGATCACGCTCTCGCCCGATGTATCGGTCATGGAGATAGGTGAGCAGCTTACGCTCAACGCACAGCCCATTCCGTCGGATGCTTGCGCGTTCTTTACATGGAGTACCTCCAGTTCCAGCCGCGCGAGGGTGTCGGAGGATGGAGTGGTTACAGCGTACAGAAGCGGATGGGTTACGATTACCTGCTGTTCTAAGCAGAACAGCAGGATACGCATTACAAAGCAAATTCTCATCGTGCCGGAAAACTCGCCGCACAGTATAGAGGTGAATGAAAGTGAGATCGTACTGCATCCGGGCATGACTTATCAGATTGAGCCGACGGTATTGCCCACGGGTAAAAACAGTGCGGTGAAATATCAAAGCAATTCATACAAAGTGGCGGTAGATGGCAACGGACTGGTGACTGCGCGCTCGGAAGGCAGCGCCACCGTGACCGTTGTCTCCAGCGCTAACAGCAACGTAAAGACTGTTGTCAAGGTGCGCGTGGTGCATAGGGATAAGCCGGAGAGTCTGAGTATCATCTCGGCATCGAGCGTGGTGGAAAAGGGAAAATCGATGCAGCTTTTTGTATCTGCCTATCCTGCCGACAGCTGTACGGAGGTCAGGTGGAGCAGCAGTAATACTTCGGTTGTCCGCGTAGACTCCAATGGCAAGGTGACTGCGCGAAAGGGTGGCACGGCGCTAATTACCGCTGTCTGCAAATGCAATTCCAAGGTCAAAGCGAGCTATACCGTAACCGTGTCGGATCCGCTGTCTCCGACCTCGGTGCAGCTCAATGCCGCCATGATTACCATGGAGGTTGGTGAAACACGAAAGATGACGGCAGCAATTACGCCGTCATCGGGCGTCAAAACTGGACTGAGCTGGAGTACCAGCAATAGCTCGATTGCCCGGGTAAACTCTTCCGGCGTGATTACCGCACGCAAGGCAGGCACCGCCATTGTCAATGTGCGTTCAAGCTATAACACGAGTATAGGCAGTTCCGTAATGGTCACGGTGGTGAATCGAGCTGTACCGACCTCTCTTAACGTAAGTGTTGCGCAGCAGCGGCTGAAAATCGGCGATGAGGCGCAGCTGACGGTCACACCCGTGCCGTCTGCAGCGAGCCGTCTGTACGGCTATTCCTCTTCATCAAGCTCCATTGTCTCGGTCAGTGAGGACGGCATACTGACTGCCAAAAAGGTGGGCACCGCAACGATCACCGTTTCCTCAAAGAAAAAATCTTCCGTAAATGCGAAGATCACCATCACCGTATATGATCCCAACGTGCCCACTGAGATCTCGTTGAGCAGCTCGCTGCTGTATTTAGGCGAAGATGATACGATTACGCTCAAGCCGATCATAACTCCAGCGGATGCAGCACAGACGGTCACATGGAAGAGCAGCGATGCCGCTGTAGCCACGGTTTCTTCCGACGGAAAGATTACGGCGAAGAAGGGCGGCAGGACGGTGATTACCTGCACTACCACAAAAGGTGGTTTGAAGGCGGTCTGCACGGTGTATGTGTTGGATACTACGCTTGCAACGCTGATTCCGGAGCGCACCACCAATATTTCCGGAATCAGTGCCAACCTCGCCAGAATCGAAGCCATTCGAAAGAGTGCGGTCAATCAGGTGCTTTCGCTGGCAAAGAACGGCAAGATTACTGCAACCGAAGCGGATGCACGGCAGGCGATTATTGATCGCGCCTTTGAGATGCAGGCGTTTCCATGGATGACCCCAAAGGTACAGGAGTATTGGAGCAAGGCGTATTCCTATAAGCGCTATCTGCCCAACAAGGTCTATTATGGACTGCCTTATATCCAGACCGGACCGAGCTGGGGATATGTCAACCGCCGATACGATGTACAGAAGGCGCTTGCCGAAAAACGATATACCTCTACTGGCAAGGGATATTATTTGCTTAATCAGAGCAAGCTGCTTGATGGAATGTATGTAGGTAACGATTGCTCATCATTCGTGTCGATGTGTCAGTTTGGCACGGATCACGCGGCGTCTTATCTCAATACTACAGCAATGGCAAAGAGCAGCTACTACAGAACACTTTCCTCCTACGATCAGCTTCGTCCCGGCGACTTCCTGATTAAGAGTGGAGATCATACGGTTTTGTTTCTTTACTATGTAGATGCGTTCAAAACGAAGATGATGGTCATTGAACAGGGCGGCGAAGGCAATACGATCATCTGCTCGATTTTTGATACCAGCTACTTTAGCTCTCAGGGCTTTGTGCCGCGCAGGCAGAATACCTTCAGAATGAATTGATGAGACGGCACGGATATCCGTAAAACACAAATTCAACCCTTTCGACAGAACAGATTCTGGCGGGAGGGTTGAATTTGTATTAAATGGGACTGGATCAGTAATATTCATCCAGCGTTCTTTGAACGATTTCGTTCCATTGGGTGAGGTTATTTGGGCGATATCCTACGGTAGAAATGTCTTTAAGGGTGTAATCCCACGGACATCCGTATTTCAGGCAGGCTTCGGCAGTTTCGCGCACTTCGGTGCGAATGGCGGCTTCGTTGAGTGTACCGCTGACCAGTGCCGGGTTAGGCTTTTTGGAAAGCACATAGTTTTTGCCGAGCTGCTCGGCAATGGCATTTACGTTTGCCCACGGTGATGAACCGACTTTGCGCAGATTGGGAATCTTTTTGAGTTCCTCAATGCGGTCATCCAGCGGCTCACAGCAGCCGTAATAGGTCAGACCGAAGCGCGAAGCAAGCGGAATGATGTAATTGATATCGAATTCTTCGTGCATCTCAGGGGAAATGCTGCCGAACATTTGAGCCATGCCGCGAAACCATGTCGATTTTGCATTGCCGCATCCGTTTTTCCTTTCGGTCTGCTCCAGTTCATCCGACCATCCGGGTGTGCAGTGTAGATCGGATATATTACTGGAGAAAAGACATAGCGCTTCCATCTGATCGACCTTGGAGGTGTAAATTTCCATGCAGCGGCGCATGGTGGCATGGATCAGATCGGGGCGCAGAGCCAGATCGTAGTAAATCGGTTCAACGCCTCTGAGCTGTGCCAAACGATCCCACGGAGAGCATGGAAAGTAGGTTCCGATCAGCAGCACAGGCATGATTCCTTCAAGCACCTCTTTGGCAATGAGGAGGCGTTCTTTATCTGTCTCCGGCAATGCGGTGATGATGGGAAGCTGTAGCTGAGATAGTTTTTCTTCATTGTCGAGCTGATCGATGTAGCTGTGAGAAATAATCGAATTCGTTACATCCACTGATCTGACGTTCTCCAGAACAGTCATGCCGTCGCCGGTAGAGTGATAGGCCTTTCTGATGAGGAAAGATTTATCCAGTACCATATCCGCTTGAAAATGCTCCCACTGGAATATCTTTAAGCGAAAAAAACGTTCCATGCGGCGGGCAAACGGTTCGCTGCATCGCAGTGTGAGTTGTCCGTCGGAGTTGAATTCGTTCCATGGAACTTCACTGATGCTTACGATGGGACGATCGGGAAGAAGCGCATTGATGCGGCGAGCGCGTTGTTCACGTTCTTCATTGATCGGATCTTCGGCATATCGGCGGTATTTGATTGCCAATTCACGCAGGATAAGTTTTTCTTCAGCGATGATCTGCATAACATACCTCCCTGTATTTGATGTGTAAATAAATGTGGAAAAGAACTGTTTACAGTATAGCATCAAATAAAATCAAAAACAAATTTTCTAGAGAAGCATCAGCAGTTTTGAGCAAATGGATTTGCACGATCACGATATGGATAAAAATTCCCCGGTCATCCACAAGACAACCGGGGAAGCAGATCAGTTTAAATTACTTTCAGAGAGAAGAGATCAGTATTTGCCGTACATCGGACCGTAAGCGGCACAGGCACGATAGTCCTGACCTTCTTTATCCATGCCGAATGCGTTCCAGCAGGCGGGACGGTAGATCTGATCTTCGGGGACGTTGTGCATACATACGGGGATGCGCAGCATGGAGCACATGGTGATCAGGTCAGCACCGATGTGACCGTAGCTGATCGCGCCGTGGTTTGCGCCCCAGTTCATCATGACCTCGTAAGCGGTCTTGAAGGGAGAGCCTTCCTTGCCGTCGCAGCGAGG
>CAZYQB010000173.1:0-5028 GCA_964649595.1 uncultured Oscillospiraceae bacterium
CATTGCCACGGGGAACATGACTTCCTGACCGCCGATCTTGTCCATTTCCTCGCGGATGATGTTTTCGATCTTGGAGGTGATGCGCTTAGTTACCGGAAACAGCGTAAAAATGCCGTTGCCGACGGGCTTGATATAGCCGCCGCGCATCATCAGCGCCTGGCTGGCGATCTGGCAATCCGCAGGCGTTTCCTTGTAGCGCTTAGAGATGAGATTTCTGACCTTCATGGGGTTCTCTCCTTCGATATATAATTTCTGCTTCATGTGCCGCTATAAAACAAAAACTTCGCCCCCACACGTTTGCAGGGGCGAAGAGTATGCTTCGCGGTACCACCTTGCTTTTGATACAGATATTTTCAAATATATCCGCATCCTCGCACGCTCTATAACGGGAGCAGCCCGGCAGAATTTCGTATTTGAAGCTATGCCGTGAGACATACTCTTGCGGTAAGCACTTCAAATAAAACGTGTTCTCCTGCGTACTCGGGAGTCCGGAGCCGACCATTTCCAAACACATACCTCACAGCCAAAGGGTATGCTCTCTGCAGATCGAATAACGTGGCTTTCTCCGTCAGCGTACAAACAACATTATATCAAAAAGTATTGCAAATGCAAGTGAAATTTTAAAAAAGGCATCATCGAATCCCAAAGTGTCCTTCGTTAAGGAATCTCCCTTGAATTTTCTATTCAATCCTAACTTTTTTTACCGTGCCCCGCATAATCGTATTCACATTTTCAAACGATTTGATCGATCGGTCATTGATCGTTACATTGCGGAAGGCGACATTTTCTATGGAATGTACTTCATCCAGACCTCTGAGTTCAATCACCGGCTCTATCGCGCCCTTTTCCACGAATATTTGAATATTCCTGAATTCTATATTCCTCACACTGCCGTTTGCATATCCCTTCGAGCAAAACAGTCCGGGCAGATTATGGATATAGATTCCCGCAGCAACCAGCGGCTTTGCAGGCACAGGGTTCAGATAAGGCACATCCATATCATTCTGATACACCGGTGAGAGATGATACTTTGAATATTCCAGCCGTATATCATCAAACAGCACATCATGAATCTGCGCATGATTGATGTGCTGAATATCCATATACACATCCGCACCGTGAATCAGATCACAGTTTTCGAACACGATATTTCGGTATTCGGGCGCACAGGTCTCTGCACCGATTTCCAGTGCTCGTCCCCAATCGCACCACACAGTGCAGTTTTTTACGGTGATATTTTCATTGTTGAGCGTGTCGTGCCCCATAATGCCTTTGATTACGATACAGTCATCAAAATTGCGCGTAAAGCAGTTTTCGATCCGTACGTTTCGGCTGTTGATTACGTCGATGCCGTCTGAATTGTACCGCCACATTCCGATCGTTTTGACATTATCCACCACCACTTCGTCGCAGCCACCCGGAATCACGGCAAACCCGGCAGTATCCCGAAGGATACATCCTTCCACGCATACATTACGGCAATTCCAGAACTGTACTGCTCCCCACAACACGCGCTGCTTTTCATGCCACGCAAGTAAATCTTCTGCACTCAGATACGGCAGCGTTCGATTTTCGTCGGTCATATATACATTATTGTCGGTCGTGCGCTTTTCCCAACTTCCGTCGATGATACCATAGCCGCATATATGCACGTTCTCACAGCCGAATGCAGCAAAAGAACCGTACACTACCGCATCCCGATCAACATATACGGTCTGATCGCTGCGCAGCAGTACCCTTCCCGGATAATGCACTCCCGCACCGAAGTATAATACATTTTCACTTGCTTCACTAATCCCCCAATTTCTCGGCACATCTATGAATAGATGAAGCGCCTCGTGAAAACCGTCCGCCTCAACGGTATATTGTCCTGCCTGAGAAATTCTCAGACGAGCTTTCTTTCCATCGAGAAAAGCCTGCACCTCTTTGGAGAGTGGACGCACCACCACCTCCTGCGGCAGATAATCATAAATTACCTCAATCTCCAGCGGCTCATCCGACTCAATCTGCAGAAATGCCGCCATCTCCGTTTGATCGATCGGACGTTGACATCCGGGCCACGCCGTATTATACGGCTGTTTCGAAACCCGCGCACAATGAAGCGGCGCACGTTCTCCATTGATCGTTACCGTGTATTTTTCAAAGAGTACTTCTTCTTCGGGGATATGGGCAATACAAAACATCATCTCATCTCCCTGGCTTATTTGTATCTTATTTGCGTCTCAGCACATCCCACGGCGTAATCATGCCCATAAGTTTTCCGGTATCCAGTCCATCCCTTGTCACAAACAATGCCGCCATCCTCTTTTTCTCCTTGCGGTCGAACAGCGCCTGTGCTTCGGGCAGGGTCGCCTGATCGGAGATAAAGGCAAACTGCTCCGCCATATGATTTTCGATAGACAGCAGTTCCCCGAAATCGCGCACACGCATATCGCCCGTAATGCGTCCGCTGCCCTCAAGCACGCTTGAAAATACGCTGCTGACACTGAACACCCCCACCATGCTGTCGCCACGCATGACCGGCACATGAGAAAATCCGCGCCGCGACATGGCACGCATCAGCGGCAGCACCGGATCCATCGCCGATGCCTTCAAAAGCTGCGAAAAGGGCGTGGCATAACTCAGCGCCATGGGCGGCTTCTGCAGATATTCATAGATCTCTCTGAGAATATCTACCACGCCCTGCGCCGGAGTAATGACCGCTTCATCGCCAAAATCTGCCGTATGGGTCATGAGGTTTCTGATCTCGCGGCACATATCCATTTTCTCGCGCCATATATCGCCCTCCGGCGAATTGATAAACTCCATAATGACACTAGAATACCGTCTGCCTTGACGAGTATATCTCTCCTCCAGCGTATCCTCGATCATCTTGTACAAATTGAGGAACTCATGATTCCGTTCGCTGCTCATACTTTCCCCTTTCCGCGCACGCCGCCCTCGTACATCCGCCCGATCACGTCAAATGCGCTTTCATCAACCGTAAGCACACTCATGTTTTCCATCCGAGCACGCTCGATCAGCCGCGCATCGATGCGCGGCTGCTGCACAAAGATCACGCACGCCGCATCCATCATCACCGCGACCGCCAGCGCATTCATATTCACCTGGGCACATACCCACGCCATACCGGAAAAGCCGCGCGCAATCGACAGGCTCATTACATCGCACGCCATGCCGCCCACAATTTCACGCTGCATATTTCCTTGCGATATGATCTGCGCATCGAGCAGCGCCGCCAGCTGTCGTACTGTCATTTTTATATCTCCAATCACTTGTGGATAACTTTCTCCACAAGTTTTTCTTTACATTTATTGTAAAATACTTTTATGTACTGCGCAAGTCTTTTTTATGATCCAGACAAGTCATTCATCCATTCTATCTGTCGCACTCGCGCATCGATATAGCAATATTTCAATCGACTGGAGAGCGCCATTGCACCGGTTTCCTTCTGCATTTTCTCCATTTGCTCCAACATATCTTCCATAAGCTGCTCAAGTCCATCGAACATTTCATGGCTTTGTCGGGCGAACTGCGCGCGGAGTGCTTTGAGTGCGCCATCCACTCGATCACTGTGCGTCTTTATGACATTCCCCGCCTGAACCGCAGTCGCTTCGCCTCGATCAAGCGAAAAAGAAAGCTGACCTACAGCAAGCGCCGCGCTGCGCACCGCCTGCTCCGCCGCAAGAAAGGCGTCGATCTGCGCACTGCCTGCAGTCATCCGCATGGTCACTCCGGGCGCACTCAGGCTGATGACGGAGGCAGCGATGCCTTCGCTCTTTTGAAGCTGTGCGCATACCGCCTGAGCCTCGCTTTCATCATCATAACCTGCGCCGATCACCTGCTTTCCGGAATTATATTCCAGCACATACCCCGCTGCGCCGCGCGACACATACCGAGCCGCTTCGATCTGTGCCGACGGTGCCGTATCATACGCCCCGAAGGAGATCAGATGCGTCCCCAACGCATCGATGCTCACCTCGCGCGTCACTCGTGCGCCGGTGTCGACATCGTCATCATCTTCTGTATTCTGCATCTGCCTGAGCATCGGCAGCGATACGCGGATATACAGCGCCATCGCCGCAATCAAAAACAATATTGCCCACCACATCGCGCGCGGTCTCCTGCGTACTCTCACCAGCCTTGTTCGCATAAATCCGCACTCCTTCCCTTCTGCGTGCATCGCACTCCTCATCCGATTCTATGCGCCGCTTCCGGCGTCAATGTCATCCGCCTAAAGAGAGAACCAATCAAAAGTTCCCTCTGCTCCCATCGAAAATTCCTGTTAAACCGCACCGTGTCAATAAAAAACACTTGACACAGATGTAGATCGCGGCTATAATATCTACCGTTGTCAAGTTCTTTTGATTGACGGATCATCCCGCTTGTCACGGTGACTGGAGGCTGCGATGGAAAAACGTGTGGAGCTGTCGCTGCTGATGGATTTCTACGCTCCCCTGCTCACCGAGCATCGCAGGCGCGTGCTTGAGATGTATCTTAATGAGGATATGGGGTTGCAAGAAATCGCGGAAACTCTGGGCATCAGCCGTCAGGGCGTGCATGAAGCGGTCAAAGCTGCTTCGACCCAGCTGACCAAATATGAAGATACGCTGGGCATCGCGCACCGCTATATGGGCATCCGACGCGAAGTTGAAGCCTGCCGTAGGGCACTTTCGAAAAATGAGTTTCCCGAAGCGCTGGCAGCACTTGAGAGAATCGATAAAATGGCATAGTACTATTAAAGCATAGATTTAAGCATAAATTTCAGAATAGCTCCTAAACAAATTCAACATAAAAAAGAGGTGACTGTGGCATGGCATTTGAAGGATTGACCGAAAAACTCTCTGCGGCGTTTCAAAAGCTGCGCAGCAAAGGCAAGCTGTCCGAGCAGGATGTCAAAACTGCAATGCGAGATGTACGCATGGCACTGCTCGAAGCGGACGTAAACTATGCCGTGGTCAAGGACTTTATTAAAAAGGTTACCGCACGCGCCGTAGGCGATGATATCCTCGAAAGCCTGACTCCCGG
>CAZYQB010000174.1:0-5025 GCA_964649595.1 uncultured Oscillospiraceae bacterium
ATGGATCGAAGAGATGATCTCGCACTGCCGCCAAAATAATGTGCCCCTTGATTTCATCACCAGTCATGATTACAGCGTGGAGGGCGCATTCGATTCTGACGGCAAAGCGGCAACGCGCCTCAAATCCATCGATCACATTCCGCACCGCATGAAGCACGCTTCAAATATCTGCAAGGGAGCGAACCTTCCCCTCATCATCACCGAATGGTCCAGTTCATATTCTCCGCGTGACCCGATCCACGACAGCTACTTCAACGCGCCTTTCCTGCTGCACGTCATCCGCCGCTGCGACTCCCTCGCCGATATGTTCTCCTACTGGACATACACCGATATTTTTGAGGAGACCATGCCGCCGCCCTCTCCTTTCCACGGCGGCTTCGGACTGATGAACACCCAGTCCATCCCGAAGCCTTCCTACTACGTCTATCGCTTTCTGCATCAGCTTGGCGATATTGAGCTTGAATGCAGCGATCCTGAGGTCTATATCTGCAAAGGCGAAAAGAAACTTCAGCTACTGCTCTGGAACATCGTACAGCCCGAAATTTCCACCTGCAACCGCGACTATTTCACGCAGCCGCTGCCTGCAAAAGCGCTATGCGACGCACAGATCTTTCTTGGCGGCTTCGTTCCGCATCAAAGATTTGAGATATGTATTCAAACTGTCGGCTATCGCTCAGGCGATGCATACAACGCCTATTTGGACGGACATTTCGCCGATCTTCCCACCCGCGAGGAAACGATGCAGCTGATCGATCAGTCGCGCCCGAAAGCGCTCTCCTTTGCCGCCTCCGCCGACGAAACCGGAACGCTGCGCCTATCCATTGCCCAAAGTGAAAATCAGGTGGATTTCGCGGTCATACGCCTGGTCTGACTGCATTTCAAAATATCCCCCTTCACCACAGCAAGATCCCTTCATACAACGGCATCAAGCCTGCTGCATGAAGGGATCTTTTATAAAATCGATTTTAGGTTATTCGGCACTCTTTGCTTCCATTACGATGCGACCTTCAACCACCGGAGCGACCGGCTCATTGAAGGATGCGATATACGCGATCAGTATTTCTTCCATCGCACTGTACTCACCCAGCACGGGCACGTCCGCCAGAGGATACTCATCGCCGCCGATGGCAATGTAATCGTTGGTGGCAAGCACATAGGTCTTGGTCAGGTCAAGCTCCTCCTCGCCCACCTTTACATCGAATACGCGGCTGCCGATCTCCTGCGCGGGGTCAAACTTAAAGCTGATGCCTGAAACCTGCGGGAAACGACCATCGGCATCGGGATAGCGGCTGACACCGTTTTCAAGCACAGCCAGCAGCTGTTCGCCGGTTACGTTGAGCGTCACAACGTAATTGCCGAAGGGGAATACCGTCACCAGCTGCTTTTTGGTGATATCACCGGCGGGGATGGAATCACGAATGCCGCCGCCGTTGGTCAGTGCGACATCCGCGCCGGTAGTGCTGCGGAAGGCATCTGCTGCCAGATCGCCCAAATTGGTTTCTTCGGTGCGCACCTTTTCGCGCGCGCCTTCAAGGTCTGCGCCGGTCTGACCGACCACGACATCCAGCAGTTCATCCTGCTGTGCGGTGATGCCTGCGATCAGTGCGTCAATATCCGAATTTACGTCTGCTTCGCCGAAGTCCTCTGCAGTAAGCAGCGTCGCAGCGGCATTGCCTTCGGAGTCAATGTCGATGCAGCCGATATTTTCGATATATTCACCGGTGCTGACGATCAGCGTATCATTCACCCACAAACCATTTTCCAGCGTGGTGTGGCTGTGACCGTCTACGATGATATCAATGCCCTCTACCTGCTCGGCGATCATCTTGCTGGTCACTTCGGAGCTTTCATCCAGACCAATGTGCGCAAGTGCGATGATGACGGTGCAGTTCTGAGCCTCCAGTGCGGCGACCTGCTCGCGTGCAACCTCGATGGGGTCGGTAAAGGTAAAGCCCTCTACATTATTCGGATTGGTCTTGTAGGCAGTTTCGGGTGTTGCCAAGCCGAAGATACCGAACTTGATCGTACCCTTTTCGATCACGGCAGCGCCGGGAAGCAGCTGCAGTCCCTCTGCATCTTCGACATTAGCGGCGATCAGCTCAAACTCGGCTTTGTCCGAGATTTCCGCCAGATATCCTGCACCATAGTTGAAGTCATGGTTGCCGGGAACCATGGCATCATAGCCTACCGTATTCATGATTCTGACGATCGATTCACCTCGGGAAACGGTGGCAAAGGGCAGACCGTGCAGCGTATCGCCCGCATCGAGCAGCAGCACAATGGCGCCTGCCTCCTCCAGACGCTCCTTAGCAACGGCAACGCGAGTAAATCCCAGATTGGTGTCCACTCTGCCGTGGGAATCGTTGGTATGCAGAATTACGATATGTCCGTTCAGATCAACCGTCTGACCGGTTTCTTCCGCAAGCGCCGCACCGCACACCGACAGCAGCAGTGCACACAGCAGCATACAAAGCAGCTTCTTCATTTTCACGATAAACACTTCCTTTCCTTGATCCATCCTAAATTCATTTTGACGAAACTCCATTTTCATTATAGCATAAAACAGAGCTTTTTCAACCGCCCAAAGAGCTTTTTTCAGGAGTAGCTCATTTTAAATGGTATTGCAGATTTTGAAGTTTCCCGGCACTTCTATCTATATATGACCGTGAAGCTGCCGCGCACATACTCGCCTTTTTCAGCATACGCTTCAACATCAAAATCATAGGTATATGCACTCTGACCGCGCACCGAGCGAAAATGTTCCCGAAGGAGAGCGCGCTGCTCTTCATTTTCACGAAATTTGAGCGCCTCCGGCAGATCGCGCCGTCGTCCGCAGGAGAGCAGATCATGGCGTATCAGATCGCCGAGCAGCTTTTCGTCCGCAAATGTACTGCCTGCTTCAAGCAAAAGCCGTGCGCGTGCGCTTTCTCCCTCGCCAATATCCAGCGCTCCCTCTGCACGATACTTTCTTGCAAGACAGGAAAACAGTTCAAACGGCTTCTTCTTTTCCAGCAGCAGTCTGAGCGCCGAAGGATATCTGCCGGAATTATGATACCACTCCAGCACCTCCTCCACATCCTTCAAAAAGCACAGCTCATCAAAGCTCATCTCTCGCGTGGAGATCACCTCGTAGGGCGCATCCGGTTCATATGCGATCCCCAGTTTTTCGGCATCACGTCTCAAGCCGCTGCCCTTGAGCAGCTTCAAAAATCCCAGTTGAAGCATCTGAGCCCCCAGCGCAAACGTCTCATCGAACGATCTTGCAAACGATGCCATGTCCTCTCCCGGAAGTCCTGCGATCAGATCGGTATGCAGGTGAATGTTTCCTGCCTCTGCGACGGCGAGCACCGCATTTTTGACCGGCTCAAAGGGCACACTGCGCCCTACGTTTTTCAGGACCGCATCGCTTGCCGACTGAACACCTGCTTCAAACTGAAACAAGCCTTTGGGCGCGACCGACAGCAGTTCAATGGATTCCTGATCCAGCAGATTGGCGGCAATCTCAAAGTGATAGGTGGATACGATGCCCGTCCTCTTAGAATGTTCGATCAATCCGCGCCAAATGGTCTTTGCGCGTTCACGGTTAAAGTTGAAAGTGCGATCCACCAGCTTGATGATCTTCACGCCGTCCTCTGCAAGCGCACTCAGACGGCGTATGGATTCCTCCGCCGACAGCGCACGCACTTGTTTATCTGCCGAGGACAGACAGTATTGGCAGGCATAAGGGCATCCGCGGCTAGTCTCAATGTACACAAGGCGATTGGCGATATCCTTTGCACCGCCTTCATACGCATCCACCCACATTTCAGCAGGCATCGGCGCAGGCGGCGGTGCGGAGATGATCTCGCCCTGTTCATTTCTTGCAGTCACACCGCTTAAACCAACACAGCTCCTGCCCGCCCGAATGGCAGACAGCAGCGAAGGCAGAACCTGCTCGCCTTCCCCACTGAGCACCACATCAATGCAGTCATTCGCCTGCAGCAGCTCCTGCGCGGCATACGCCGCCTCGGGGCCGCCCAGCACGAGCACGCACTCAGACAGCGCCAGTCGAAGCGCACGGCACAGCCGAAGCACATAAGAGATATTCCAAATATAGCAGGCAAAACCGATCACATCCGGCTTTCTGCGCGCAATATCATTCAGCGCACGTCTGTACGGCAGATTGATGTGCAGCTCGCACAGCTCCGCATCGATATCAGTCATCCCCCTGCACGCTGCTTTCAGCTGACGGATTGCCAAGGAAGTGTGCATATAGTGCGCATTGAGCGCGGTAAGTAGTACCTTCATGCTCTGCTTTCCTCCATATTGTCGGTATTCTCACTCAAGATCTGCTGCGCCTCCTGCCGATATGCCTTAAATGCAGTCGGAATCGCCACCTGCTGCAGTCCGTCTGAGTCAACGAGCATGGCATTTTCCGTCTCCGGCAAAGCTTTTGCCGCAAATCTCCAGCCCTTCATTTTCCAGATGCGGTGCGTGAATATATGCTGCGCGTCACACAGCTTCGTTCCCTTCTTCACGCCCAGCCCAATTTCCTCCAGCGCCTCGCGCACATCCTTTTCGCTGCGTGCGCCTTCAAATGCCGGAAACGCCCACATCCCTGCCAGCACACCTTCCTCCGCCCGGCGCACCAGCAGCACCTTTCCTCCATAAGTGACCACTGCTACGCCAATCGAAAGCTGCTTTTTCTCCTTCTTTTCGGGAAGGTTTGGAAGCTGCGCCTGAGTGCCTGCCTTTTCGGCTCGGCACCATCCCCTGACCGGACACTGATTGCATCGGGGCTTTGAGGGCACGCAGATCATATTTCCCAGTCCCATCAGCGCCTGATTGAAATCGCCCGGTCGCCGATCGGTCATCAGCGCGGTTCCCTGCTTTTTTAGTCTGCGGCGCACCGCCGTCTCCGCCGTACATCCGCCCTCATTCATCAGACGGCTGAGCACCCGGATCACATTTCCGTCCATCGCCAGTTCTCGTCTGCCGAACGCGATCGACGCAATGGCGCCTGCGGTATAATCCCCGATGCCGGGC
>CAZYQB010000175.1:0-5025 GCA_964649595.1 uncultured Oscillospiraceae bacterium
GAGCATACACAGAAGGAGGTTGCTGATATGATGGGCATATCTCAGTCCTACATATCCCGGCTGGAAAAGAAGATCATCTCTCAGCTTCATGAGGATATGGAGAAAATGGCGTAGTGCAGGGCATTATGTTAAAGACGTGAATTTCATAAGAAATACAGTTCGGGTGAAGAAAAGTTTTTTCTTGACATTTGCTCAATGTCGTGCTATGCTGTTTCGCGGTTGTAAGGTTGCCGGACGGTCGCAGGCGCTTCATGCGCGTGAGGAAAGTCCGAGCTCCATAGGGCAGGGTGCCGGGTAACTCCCGGTGGAGGCGACTCCAAGGAAAGTGCAACAGAGATATACCGCGACCCTTTTATAGCAATATAGTAAGGACGTAAGGGTGGAAAGGCGAGGTAAGAGCTCACCAACGGCTTGGCGACTTGTCCGTTCTGTAAACCCCACCTGGTGCAAGATTGATAGGGGAGTATATGTGGCTGCCCGTCACGCTCCCGGGTAATCGCTTGAGTCTGCTGGCAACCGCAGACCTAGATAGATGACCGTCCTCGACAGAACTCGGCTTACAGGTTTCTCTTACAATCTCATAAAAACAGATCGGCAGGCGTTTTTGCGCTTGCCGTTTGTTTTAGTGCTGCACCAATGAAGGAAGGGAAAAAACATGGCTCAGAAGAACTGGAAACGTACAATGATTGCCTGTTATATGGCAAGTATTACGCAAGCAATCAACGTAAATCTAGCACCGCTGCTGTTTGTTATTTTTCGTGCGGAATTTGGTCTTACACTTGAGCAGATTGGACGCATTATTTTAATTAATTTCGGTACGCAGATCATAGCGGATGTAGTAGCGACTAAGTATGCAGACCGTATCGGTTATCGAGTATCGGTATTGACATCACTTGTTTTGAGCGTAGTTGGACTGATACTGTTGGGTGTACTTCCTCGTATGACAAGCGGAGCATATGCGGGTTTGATCGTTCCGGTCATACTATATTCTTTCGGCAGCGGACTGATTGAGGTACTTACCAGTCCGTGGGTAGAGTCCATTCCCGGCGACAAAAAAGCATCTATGATGAGCCTGCTGCATTCGTTCTATTGCTGGGGACAGATGGCAGTTGTGCTGATTACTACGCTGCTTATATGGTGGCTGGGCAGTGGCGTATGGTACTATCTGCCGCTTCTGTGGGCGCTCGTTCCAGCGATCGATTTCGTCCTTTTTCTTAAAGCGCCGATGGGCAGCATCATTGCCGAAGGCGGTACGCCCATGAAAATCAGTGAACTGCTCAAATCGGGATTTTTCTGGGCGGCAATGCTGCTTATGATCTGTGCGGGCAGTTCGGAATTGACTATGTCGCAGTGGTCATCGTTGTTTGCTGAGACCGGTCTGGAGGTAAGTAAGCTGCTGGGCGATCTGCTTGGTCCGTGTTTGTTTGCAGTGTTTATGGGGATCACTCGCGCGGCATACGGCATCTGGGGCTTCAGGATCGATCTTCATAAAGCGCTTATCGGAAGCGGCGCACTGTGTATTATCTGCTATGGTTTGACCGTATTTGCGCCGCTTCCGCTGATCTCGCTGACGGGATGTGCGCTGTGCGGTGTTGCTGTTGCACTGATGTGGCCTGGCACGCTTTCGTTTTCCGCAGCGCGTTTTCCGATGGGCGGCACGGCGATGTTCGGGCTCCTGGCGATTTGCGGCGATATCGGCGGAGCCCTTGGTCCATGGCTTGCCGGACTTGTATCCGATGGGCTGCAGCACGCTTCCGGTGCGGCGGATATCGCTGCGACAATGGGTGTAAGCCTTGAACAGCTTGGTCTTAAAGTGGGTTTGCTGCTGGGCATGGTATTTCCGCTGAGTATGCTTGTGGTTCTTCTTTTGCTTCTGAAAAGGCGTACCGGAGAGAAATGATGTCTGCTGCGCACGGCGTATTTTGTGGATGCACCGGTTAATAAATGCTTGCTTTTTCGGAAGGGAACGGTTATAATAAATTCAGAGATAATCAGTACTTAAAGGAGGAACTTATCATGATGAAGCTGATCATCGCTATTGTTCAGGATGAGGATGCCTCTCGTCTGGTCAGCAACCTGATGAACGAAGGCTACAGCGTTACCAAGCTGGCAACGACGGGCGGTTTCCTGCGCGCAGGAAACACCACCTTGCTGCTAGGTGTGGATGAAACCAAATTCGACGGCGCAATGAAGATCATCGAAAAGGTCTGTAAGAGCCGCAAGCAGATCGCTCCGTCTCCCTCTCCCGTGGCAGGCAGCACGGGTGCATATGTTCCGTATCCCATCGAGGTCATGGTAGGCGGTGCAACGGTGTTCGTTCTCAATGTCGAGCAGTTCATTAAGCTGTAAGACAGTCGGATATCGGACATAAAGTTGTGAAAAACTGCGATAAATTTCGGTAAGTGCGATAAGTTGCGATGAAATTTTCTGATATTATAGGATCGGCAGCGGAGCATCTGAGGAGTGAAATGCAGTCCTCCAGAGTAGTCCACGCGTATCTGTTCTCGGGGCCAGCGGGCACGGGCAAGCGCACGCTGGCCGATATTTGTGCCCGGGCGCTTTTGTGCAAAGGTCTGGGAGAAAAGCCTTGTGACGTATGCCCGGCGTGCAAGCGGTATTTAAGCGGCAATCATCCGGATGCACACCGGCTTGTGCCGGAAAAATCGATTCGCGTAGAGGATATCCGAGAACTGATCGATGCTCTGTCCGTACATTCTTATGAAGGCGGAAGGCACGTTGTGCTGATTGAGGACGCGCACAAAATGACTCCGCAGGCGCAGAATGCACTGCTGAAGACACTCGAAACGCCGCCCGGCGATGCTGTATTTTTTCTGATGACCGATCAGATGACGGCGCTGCTTCCCACCGTCATTTCGCGCTGCCGCATCGTTCGTTTTTCGGTGCTGGAGGAAGCGGATGCGGTGCGCGTGTTGATCCAAAGAGGCGTTGCGGAGGAACGGGCAAAGCTTTTGAGCAGGCTTGCTCAGGGCTCGGTAGGACGAGCTTTGGAGATGAATCAGTCCGATCAATACTGGAAAGTTCGCGAACAGGTGGTGCGCGCGCTCGATGCGCTTCATGCGCCGGAGGATGTGGGCATCGCTGCGCTGCCCATAAGCGAAAACCGGGATCAGGCAAATATGGTTATGGATATTTTAGAACTGTGTGCAAGGGATATCATGGTCGTACAGGATTCGGACGGAGATGTAATTCAGACGGATATTCAGAATGTACTTCCCACTGATCGCTTTGCGGGCGCAAAGATGCTTCAAAATGTTATGGAGGCGCGGAAACGTCTCTCAAGCAATGTATCATGGCAGTCAGTGCTGGAAATGCTCTTTTTTGATATGCTTTAAACAGCACTTTTAAATATATGGTTCAATATGGCAGGAGGAAAACAGTATGGCAGTAGTAGCCGGCATCCGTTTCAGGAAAGCGGGTAAGGTATATTATTTTGATCCGACCGGAGTATGGCCCAATCCGGGCGATCAGGTCGTGGTCGAAACGGTGCGCGGTCTGGAACTTGGCGAGACAGTGACCGGAGCGCGGGAGATTCCCGATGAAAAACTGGTAGCATCGCTCAAGAAGATCATCCGCATCGCAACGCCGGAGGATATCCGACGCGGTGAAAAATGTGCGGAGAGCGAAAAGAATGCCTTTACTATTGGCGTAAAGAAGATTGCGGATCATGGTCTGGAAATGAAGCTGGTCGATGTTGAGTATACCTTTGACGGCAGCAAGATCGTGTTCTATTTTACTGCAAATGGTCGTGTGGATTTCCGCGATCTGGTGAAGGATCTTGCGTCGGTATTCAAAATGCGCATTGAACTGCGTCAGATCGGCGTGCGTGATGAAGCGAAAATGCTGGGCGGTCTGGGCGCGTGTGGACGTTCGTTGTGCTGTGGTACATTCCTGAGCGACTTCCAGCCCGTATCCATCCGCATGGCAAAGGATCAGAATCTTTCGCTCAACCCCACGAAGATATCCGGTCAGTGCGGCAGACTCATGTGCTGCTTAAAGTATGAACAGGATTTCTATGAGGTTACGCTTAAAAAGCTGCCCAAGGTGGGACGTGAGATCATGACGCCCGACGGCATTGGAACGGTAACGGAAATTGCGGTCATTCGAGAGAAGGTCAAGGTGCGTATGCGTCAGAATGACGATACCTACGACATTCGCGAGTATTCTCTCGATCAGGTCTGCAAGCCGAGTGAAGCATCTGTCGAGCAGCAGGAAATTCAGGGGGAGACAGAGGGCGAAGGCGCAGCAGAAGCGATTCAGGAAAATGTAAAGCCCGCAGCTCAGCCGCCCCGAAAGAGTGCTCCTCGTTCAGCAAAGTCATCTCGCAGCAAGGATAAGGAAGGCGAACCGTCCAAAGAGGAACTGCGCCGCCGCTATCCGCGTCCGAAAGGAAAAAAGCAGAGCGCAGAGCAGTATTTTGAGAAGCAGATGAATGAAACTGCCGCAAATGAGGCTGCTGAAAAAAAGCCGACAGTCGAAATGATTGAGGAAAAGAAAATCGACGAAAGCGCATCTGAAGAAAATTGACTGGCAAACTCAAAATCAGAATCGCAAAATCTTTAAGAAACTGATTGCAATTATGTGCGATTGGTGTTATAATACAGAAAGACTCAATCAAGGAGGTGTAACATCATGGCATATAAGATTACTGACGCCTGTGTTGCTTGCGGTGCTTGCGCTGCTGGCTGTCCCGTAGAAGCGATCACCGAGGGTGATGGCAAGTACGAAATCGACGCTGACGTTTGCGTTAGCTGCGGCGCTTGCGCTGAGGTTTGCCCCGTAGGTGCTCCTGAGGAAGAATAATTCAATTACTTAAATTCAAAGAATTGAATTTTAATTGAATTTTCTACGGAGTTCTGATTGACGAGAAGCAATGCCCGATATTTTCCGAAAGGTAAATATCGGGCATTGTTCGTTTTAGTGCGTACTTAATAGATTGGTTATTTTGGCGGCTGTTGCGGTACAATAGAAGGGTAACAAGTGAATAGAAAAACAGAGAGCCAAGTG
>CAZYQB010000176.1:0-5014 GCA_964649595.1 uncultured Oscillospiraceae bacterium
ATACAGCCTAAAGCCCAAGCTGTCGCAGGAAACCAGATGAAATCGAATGCCTTCATATTCCCCGCGAAATGCACTTTTGATTCCTGCGCCATGCAGATGACCATATACTACATCAGCAACATTAAATTGCCTAAGCACATCCACAAACCCCGTATCACGACAGGCATCCGTCAACGGCGGATAATGCATCATGCAAACAATCGGCATATCCTGAGATTTGCGCCGCGCCTGCGTCAGAGTCATATTCAAGCGAAGCAGTTCGCGCTGATAGATTTTCATATCGTCCGCATTGGTCTGCTCACCCGGCAGCAGCCAACCGCGCGTGCCGCAGATCAGTGTATCATTCAGGCACAGACAGTCATTCTGTACAGCATACATATTCGGTGCAAGCGCATCCCGAACGCGTCCAATACCGTTCCACCAGTAATCATGATTACCGCGAAGCAGTACCTTTTTGCCCGGCAATGCGCCGATCGCATCAAGATCAGCCTGCGCATCTGTCAATGCCATTGCCCAGCTGATATCACCGGGCAGCAGCACAACATCATCTTCCTGAACTTTTTCGCGCCAGTCCTGCGAGATCCTTTCAAAATGATCTGACCAATGCGCACCGAATACATCCATCGGCTTAATATCTCCGCCCGGCAAATGCAAGTCTGCGATTGCGTAAATCGCCATATCATCGCCCCCTTGCGCCAGTTCGTTCAGTACGGATCACTCGTCGATTTCATCCTCGTAGTTCTCTTCTTCAGCTATTGCATCAATGCTGAGAATGCCGTTGTCATCCATAGACTCGTCATCCTCATCATCCTTGAACTCGCCGTCTGCACCGAACTCGGTCGCCATCTCTGCATCCACGGGATCGATCTCTATCTCATCCATCGTGCTTACGCTGTCAATTTCAATCGTTGCATCCTCGGGAGTCATAATGGTATCATCACCGCCGTTTGCCGCACTGTTATGGCGATTCATTTCCTTGAGACAAACGATGCACAGATCGTTTCCGGAAACGGCAGGATGCTCACCGCACGCAGAGCACATTTCAGTCATATCGATCGCTTCATACTCACCCTTTACCTCGCGACGGCATACGGTGCACAATTCTCCGCCATCCAGAATGTAGTTCAATTCGCAACGAGGGCATTTCTCCAGTGCCATAGAAATCATCCATCCTTCCAACCAAATTCTCTCATGGCAGCAAGCTGCCATTTTTCTTGAAAACCGGGTGACATTCGAGTAAAATTACAACTATCTTGCAGTACGAAAGGAGTACCGAAAACATGAAACACATTTCTACCAAAGTGCTGACCGCATTGCTCGCGCTGACCGTCCTTTTTCAGATTTCCGGCAGCGCGGACATAAGTGCGCAGGCAGCAACCTCTCTATCCTCTCAGGAGCAAACGCTTTTGCGTCTGCTAAACGAAGACCGCGCCAGATACGGTCTTCCCGCGCTGATTTTGGATGAAGAGCTTTCCCGCATCGCTCGCATCAAATCACAGGATATGGTAGACAACCGCTACTTTGCACATCTGTCTCCCACATACGGAAATGTTCGTTCCATGCTTACGTCCTTCGGCGTAAGCTACTTATCTGCCGGCGAAAATATCGCTCGCAGTCGTTCCGTGCAGCATTCAAACGCCGCTTTTCTTTCATCCGAAGGACATCGGCGCAATATGCTCTCTTCGACATATACCCATGTAGGCATCGGCGTCGTAGTCGACACACGCGGATTTGTCACAGTCACAGAAATCTTCGTTCGCAGATAGCAGTCTTAATCATACACAAAGTGAGTGCTAAAGAAACCATCAAGCGCTCACTTTTTCGTTAATCATACGTTAAATATACAATTTGTACTGTTTGTAGCGACGGATCACCTCGCCGCCCGCATTTTTCACGCCCAATTTGGAGGCTTCATTATTTGCACTGATCTGCGAAGCATCTACCCATTCAATATTCATGTGTTCTGCCTCATCGGCAGCAGAATGAAACAACAGGGAGATAATTCCTTTTCTGCGCCACTTTTCATGCACCCACAGCGTTGCAATTCGTGGAGACTGCGAGTGTTTTCTGATCGTCAGAAGAAAACCGATCGGTCGGTCTTTTTCATCAATGACCACCGGACAAAGTCTCGGTTCGACAAACGGCATGACCCAGCCCATAACACGATTCATATGCTCCTGTGCACCGCACAATCCCATAACCTCGCAGACTGCCGATGAATAGCGCCTTGGATGCCTGATGATATCCATATCAACACGACAATTAAATCGGCGGCTTACTCTTTCTGCCGCATGACGATACTTCTCCCGATCAAATCGATCCATTATATTGACACGATACGCTATCCATTCCGATTCGGTTTCAAAGCCGCACGCAGTTAAATACTCGTCGTAGTACGGTGCATTAAAGCAGTCGCTGAACACATCTTCCTCAAAGCCGTCGATCAAAACGCCTCCGCCCAGATCCGCAGGAACCGGCGCGATCGGACCGACAATACACCGTGTGCCCTGAGCGCGCTGCCACACTTTCATTTCGTCCACAAGCGTCCGAACAGCGTCCTTGCGAGGCGCTGCATCAAACATGGCAAAGAAACCTTCCCCTACTCCGTTTGCATCTGACGCGACTTTAACGCCAGTCAAAGCACGCGCGAGAATCTGCCCATCCTCTACCGCCATGAGCAATGTATGCCGGTTTCTCAGCAGTTCATTTTTCCGGGGCGACAGCACCGCACTGCCTTTCCATACCTCCGGCTCACGCCACATGGAATTATTGCGGTACAGCTCATGTGAAAACGAATAAAAATGCCTTCTGGCAAACCAGGAGGCAGCATGAACGACCTTAATCACGTTTCTTTCTCACTTCTTCGCCCAATTGAATGACATCGCTCTTGTACGTCTCCTTTAGAGAAGGATTGTATATGATCGATGCTGGATGATACAGCGGATAAACCGAATATTTTTCCCATTCAAGCCATTGTCCGTGACACGAGCCGATCGATTTGTCCTTTCCAAGCAGTGCCTTAAGCGGTACGTTGCCCAATGTTACAATAAACTGCGGCTCAATCAGCTTGAGTTCTTTCAACAGCCACGGGAGACTGAGTTTGATTTCTTCCTGATTGGGAGCACGATTTACGACCCTGCCCGCATCCGAAATGCGCGTCGGTCGAAATTTGACCGTATTGGTAATATAGAGCGCTCTTCTGTCCAAACCGGACAGAAGCAAAAACTCATCCAAATTTTTTCCCGCCTTACCAACGAACGGCTTACCCTGCAGCGCTTCCTGCGCCCCGGGCGCCTCGCCGATCATTACGATCTGGGCGTGCTCATTTCCGTCGCCAAATACCAGCCGCTTCTGCTCTCCCACATACAATTCCTGAAAAAAGGCTGTCATTTCCTGTTGGAATTTTTGCACTTATTTCATTCCTCTCTCTGCGCTTCGACTTCGCGCAATTTTGCACGCAGCGCTTTAAAATCCTCCCAAGCCGGACGCTTGAGCGATTCATCCCGAAGCAATGCAGACGGATGATATGTTCCCATCATCCATACACCTTTTCGGTATATCCATTTTCCCCGGTCACGCGTTACACGATACCCTTCATCGATGGTTGCACGCCCTGCAGTGGAGCCCAGCAGCAGAATGATCTTAGGACGAACCAAAGCAACCTGCGCGCGCAAAAACGGCTTGCAGGCATTCATTTCATCTATAGTAGGTGTACGATTTCCCGGCGGACGGCACTTAACCACGTTACAGATATACATATCCGTGCGTTCCATGCCGATGCTGTGCACAATTCTTGTCAGCAGTTCACCCGCCCGTCCTACAAACGGACGTCCGGTTGCATCCTCATCCGCGCCGGGTCCTTCACCGATCATCATAACCTCCGCATTGGGATTACCTTCCCCTGGAACCACACGCGTGCATCCTGCTCGAAGAGGGCACTTTTCGCACGCCTGAATCTCCTTAATCAGTCCCTGCCACGAAACCTTCATGACCAACACGCTCCCGTTCGGCTTTCAGTCGCTTCTGTAATACGGAATTTTCAGGATCTATTTACGGGGCGGTATCAAACGCGCTGATAATCGGCGCCTGAAGGCTGTCAAACACCTGAACGATATCTCCTTTAAGCCATGTAATGAGCGTTGTGAGCAGCACTACACACGCAAGGATTGCAAAAAATCCAACCACCGTTCCAACAAAGTCGCCCATACTTGCCAACACCATAAACTTGGTGCGTCGACGCTGAGCCTCCTTTTTTGTATATCCGCGCCTCACAAAAACTCCTCCTTCATGGTTTTACACATAATCCGCCCATGCACCTTCCTGCGGCTGAGTAAGATGTCCCGTCTCCAACAAACCGTCAAACTCCATCTGGCGCAGCGCTTCAAAGAGCACGATCGCCACAGAATTGGATAAATTCAGGGATCGAGCTTCTTTTCTCATCGGAATGCGGATGGAGCGTTCATAGTTTTCCCTAAGAAGCTGCTCCGGCAGCCCCTTGGTTTCGCGCCCGAATACAAGATAGTCATTAGTTTGATAAGTTACCTCGCAGTAATTATGAGCCGCTTTGGTCGAAGCAAAGTAACAGTTTGCATTAGGATTTTTTTCAAGAAAATCCTCAAAGTTCTCATACACCGTATACGTCATCAAATTCCAGTAATCCAGTCCTGCGCGCTTGAGGTACTTATCCGCCAGAGAAAAACCCAGCGGCTTAATTAGATGCAGATGACTGCCTGTTGCCGCGCAGGTGCGGGCAATATTTCCGGTATTTTGAGGAATTTCCGGTTCTACCAACACAATGTTCATAGTGCTTCTCCTCTATTGAGAACATATTTGCGAATTATTCTGCCAACGCCCGACTGATCGTGATGCGGTGCAATCAGTTGTGCGACTTCTTTGAGTTCATCCACTGCATTTTCCATCGCCACGCCAACACCAACAGACCGGAGCAGACTTAAATCGTTCAGTTGATCTCCAAAAGCCATAATCTCTTCTTTCGGTATACCATAGCTTGCCG